>NZ_JBHUUW010000062.1:0-45399 GCF_042670825.1 Streptomyces sp. NPDC057137
AAGTCCCGAACAGGACTTGGGGCGACGGGCGTTCGACGGGCTTTCGGTCGTTCGACGGAGGGGTCGGTGCTGTCCGCCGGTCAGTGCTGGCGGCTCGCCGAGCGGCGCCGTACGACCAGGACGGTGCCGAGGGCTGCCGCGGCCACCAGGCCGGTACCGATCGCCAGCTCCGTGCCGTTCATGCCGATGAAGCTGCCGCCGAGTCCGCCCTTGACGCCGCCGGGAGGCGCGATCGCCGTGGAGCTGGTGGTCGGCGTCAGGGTCGCGGCCGGGCTCGGGGTCCGGGTCGGGGTGGAGGTCGACGTCCGGGTCGGCGTGGGCGTCGGGGCCGGGGTGCCGCCAGCGATGGTGAGGTCGGTGGTGCCCTCCTCGCCGTTGCACGAGAAGGTCACCTCGTACATCGCGCCGGGCTTGGCGTCCCAGAAGACGGAGGCGCGCGCCGATCCCCCGGAGGGGATGGCGGTGTCGTCGAACACCCCGGACTCGGCGGTGGCGGTGCTGCTGCAACCGGTGACCGTGAGGGTCACCTGGCCGCCGGCGGCGATCACCGAGGGAGTGACGGCGAAACCGAACGGTGTCACGGGGGCCGCCGCCGTGGCCATGGCCACGGCAGGCGTAGTCAGTGCGAGTGCGGCCGCTCCCAGCAGAGCGGCGGACGCGGCACGTATCGCGCGCATGGACAATCCTCCGGGTCTCCGAGGGGCAGTGCGGAACTGATTTCCGCAGATGGCGGGAAATGCACCTCGATACCCGGCACGCTAGGAGTGCCTTACCACAGCCGCGATCCCAGTCGGGCGAACGGGTTGTCATGTCACCCGACTGGCCCGCCTTTGTGTCCGATCCCCGGACGGGCCGAGGGCGCGGCCCGTCCGGCGATCGAGGGCCGGTCCCCAGGCCCTAATTACGGATGTGTGGGAACAGGTCGACGAACGGCGCCGCCGTCGCCGCGATGCCCCGGCCGTACGGCGCGTCGAAGTCCCAGATCAGGAAGAGCAGGAAGGCGATCAGGGCACTGAACAGCCCCGCCAGGAGCAGTTCCCGCCAGGTGCGGCGGATCTGGAGCGTGAAGATCAGCCCCACGGTCACCACGGCGCCGATGATGAGGCCGAACCAGACGACCCCCGGCATGGTCGCCCCCGCGTTCTCGCCCCGGGCGCCCCGCGCGTCGTCGGCCGCCGCCACCTGGTCGACCAGCGGCTGATACGCCTGCGCCTCGTGGTCGTCGGCCGGCACGTAGTCGGTGACGCTCCGCCGGACCTGCTCCAGCAGCGCCGTGCCCTTGTCGCTGAGGCTGTTGTGCTCCGACATGTGGGGCCACTCGGTGTCGACCACGTAACTGACGTACGCGTCGACGTCGCCCCGGATCCGGTCGCGCACCTCGGCCGGGTAGACCTCGGACCGCGCCTGCACCTCATGCAGGGCCTGAGCCTCCTGGCGTACGGACTCCTGGGCCCCGCCGCGCGCCTCCCAGACGCCCGCGATGGCCAGGCCCAGCACGATCGCGTAGACCACGCCGATCATCATCGTCATGTACTCGAGGACGTCAGGGCTTTCGGAGGGATCGTCGTCGGCCGGCACGCGGCGGTTGTTGATGAGGACGATGGCCACGACGACCGCGCAGGCGGCGGCCATGGCCAGGGACAGGACAAGCCATTCCGACATGGGTCTCCGTCAGCTAGCGGGATCGGGGGCGAAGGATGGCGGCCGCCAGCACCGCCGGTGCCGTGAGCAGCAGCATGAGCATCACGATCGAGGTGCTGTTCGTCGGCTGCTTGCGGACCGGCGTCTTGTACGCGGGCAGGACCCGTACCTCCGGCGGGTCGGTCTTCGGCGGCGGAGGTACGGGCAGTGACGGCGACGGTGCCGGCGGGGGAGTGACGGGCGGCGGGGGAGGGGCCGGCTCGACCGCGCGCCGCACCGGTGGCGGCGCGGGCGGTGGCGGTACGGGCGCGGGCTCGGCGACCACCGGCGGCTCGGGCTCCGGTTCCGTCTTCGGCGGCGTCGGCGGTGGTGACGGTGGCGGTGAGGGCTCCGGCGGGGGCTCGGGAGGCGGCGGCGGAGGAGGTGGTGGCGGCGGAGGTGGTGGCGGCGGAGGCGGTGGCGGGGGTTCGGGCGGCGGAGGCGGCGTCGGCGGGGGCTCGGGCCAGCAGGGCCCGTCGCCGATGATGACGACCGCGCCCGTACCGCCCGGCCCCGTCCACGCCGATACGCAGACGTCGGCGGCGGCCGGCAGGGGCGCGCTGAATATGCAGACGAGACCGGTGACGGCCAGGGTCCGCACGGCAAGTGATCGGTACACGGCGGCAGCTTGAATCAACACGGCCCGCGCCGTGCCGAAATGGCGCCGGATTCCCCTGATCGGGGGGAATCGGGGCATTCCGCGTTTCTTTTTCTTTCTGAAGATTCTTTGAGACGCGTTGAACGCTCCTCACCCCGCCGCGCG
Organism: Streptomyces sp. NPDC057137; assembly: GCF_042670825.1. Taxonomy (NCBI): domain Bacteria; kingdom Bacillati; phylum Actinomycetota; class Actinomycetes; order Kitasatosporales; family Streptomycetaceae; genus Streptomyces; species Streptomyces sp. NPDC057137. The sequence goes on from NZ_JBHUUW010000062.1 coordinate 2,444, forward strand.
TACTTAGGGCCATGAACGGCGCGGCCCTGGCGCCCCAACTGGCTTACGAACTACGGGAGTTGACATGAACACCTGGCGGAACGCCTCGCTCGCGGTGACCGCGGTGGCCGTACTGGCCCTGACGACGGCGTGCGGTCAGGACAAGGGCGAGAGCCCCAACGGTCAGGCGGTCGGCGCCGCCGCACCCGCCGACGGCGGCTACGGATCGGACACCGGCTACGGCGACGAGTCGGCGACCGAACCCAAGACGGCCGGCCAACTGGCCGTGTGGGACAGCAAGAAGCTCGGCAAGGTCGTCACGGACAGCGAGGGCTTCACCCTCTACCGGTTCGACAACGACACCGCCGAGCCCCCCAAGTCGACCTGTGTGGGCGAGTGCGAGAAGGCGTGGCCGGTCGTCGCGGCCGGTGACGTCAAGGCGGCCGCCGGCACCGACGCCTCGAAGATCGGAGAGGTCACCCGCGCCGACGGCACCAAGCAACTGACCCTCGGCGGCTGGCCGATGTACCGCTACGCCAAGGACACCAACCCCGGCGACGCCAACGGGCAGGGTGTGGGCGGCACCTGGTTCGCCTCGGCCCCCGACGGAAAGAAAGCCGCTCTCGGGGCGGCCGGAGCCGACGAGGCCGGCGGCACCGAGGCCGATCTCGCGGGACTGTCCGTGCGAAAGGACCCCAAGCTCGGTGAAATCGTGGTGGACGCAAAGGGTATGACGGTATATCGGTTCAAGAAGGACAGCGCTTGGCCGATGAAGACCGCCTGCACCGGTGCCTGCCTGGAAAAGTGGCCGGTAGTCGCTCCGGTCGACAAGAACGACACCGAAGGCATCATCAAGAAGGGCTTCGTGACGTTCGACCGGCCCGACGGAATCAAGCAGCAGACCATCGACTGCTGGCCGATCTACACCTTCGCGGGCGATGCCAAGCCCGGTGACACCAATGGTCAGGGCGTCGGCGGTACCTGGTACGCCGTCGCTCCCGACTCCAAGCTGGTCGGAGCGCCCAAGTAGTCCCCACGTCGCGCCTCCGGCCGACCGGTCCGCCGTCACGCCCCGTGCGTGACGGCGGACCGCTTGTGTGCCGGCTTCAGGTGTGACCGAGAACGGACCGCTAATTTCCGTTTCGGCTCGCTCTCTTGGCGGGCGATCAGTAGCCTCGGCTCGAACACCGGCCATGTAGAAGGCCGTTCCCCCGTGGCGACTTGTTGGAGATCTCGATGGAGCGTCCCGCCTGGGTACCGCAGGGCATTGACATATCGGTGCCGAGCGTTTCCCGTATTTATGACTACTATTTGGGCGGTTCGCACAATTTCGAAGTGGACAGGGAAGCGGCTCGTAAGGCAATGGAGTTCATGCCTGGGCTTCCCAAGATCATGCAGGCGAACCGGGCGTTCATGCGCCGCGCGGTGCGTTTCGCCATCGGCGAGGGCGTGACCCAGTTCCTCGACATCGGCTCCGGCATTCCGACGTTCGGCAACGTCCACGAGGTCGCCCTGTCCGCCGATCCGGACGCCAAGGTCGTGTACGTCGACCACGACCCGGTCGCCGTGGCGCACAGCAAGGCGGTGCTGGACGGCAACGACAACGCCACCATCGTGGCCGCCGACCTCCGCGCGCCCCGGCAGATCCTCGACAGCCCCGAGGCCCGGCGGCTGCTCGACCTGGACCGGCCGGTCGGTCTGCTGCTGGTCTCCGTCCTGCACTTCCTGGAGGACGAGGACAAACCCTTCGCGGCGGTGGCCGAGTTGACCGATGCCCTTGCCCCCGGCAGTGTCATCGTCGTGTGCCACGCCGCGTACGCGGGCATCCCGCTGCCCCAGGAACAGGTCGCCGGCACGGTCGGCGTCTACAAGGACATCCGCAACCCGCTGGTCATGCGGACGCGCGAGGAGATCGCCGGGTTCTTCGACGGCTACGAGCTGGTCGACCCCGGTCTGGTGCCCATGGGCCACTGGCGTCCCGAGAACCCCGGCGGCCAGGAGGACCCGTACGCCTTGTCGGGCATCGCCGGTGTGGGGCGCAAGGCGTGATGGTGCCGGCGGAGGTTCCCGACGCCCCGGCGGAACCGGACGGACTGGAGGACCGGCTCAGGCGCTTCGCGACGATCTGGAGCCGCGCGATCTTCCCGGCGACGGCCACGTCACTGACCCGGTCCGAGTTCGAACAGCATCTGCTGCCCCTGGCCCGCCGGTTGACGGACGCTCTGCACGACAAGATCTTCGACGCCGCGCCCGCGCACGGCGTCGGGGCGGCGCTGGTGGCCGCGCACTGCACGGACCCGGACGCACTCGCCCGCTCCCTCGGAGTCGTCGACGCGTATCTGGTGCTGTACTGCGGCGCGGCGGCCGATCCGGCGGGTGACCTCGCCGCCGAGGAGCTGCGGGCGCGCTCCGCCCGGCTCCAGCACGCGTTCGCCGCCGGATTCGCCCAGGCGCTGCGCGAACGCACCCTCGCCGAGCAGGAGGCCATCGCGCGCTCCGCGCTCGCGGCGCGCGGCGCCGCCGAGGACGCGCTGCACGCCACGGAGGCCCGGTTCCGCGCGGTGTTCGAGGGCGCGGCGATCGGCATCGGCATCGCCGATCTCGACGGCCATGTGCTGGAGGTCAACGACACCCTCACCCAGATGTTCGGCGGCCTGGAGCACCACGTCCGCAGCAGGAACGTCAGCGAGTGGGTGCACCCCGACGACGCCCCGCACGTGTGGGGGATGTACAGCGAGTTGATACGGGGCGAGCGGGAGAACTTCCGTACGGAGAAGGCGTTCTTCCGCAACGACGGCACGGCCCTGTGGACCAATCTGACGGTCTCGCTGCTGCGGGACGCCGACGGAGTGCCGCAGTACCAACTGGCGCTGCTGGAGGACACCACCGAGCGGCGGCTGCTCAATCTGAGGCTGCGCTACGAGGCGACCCACGACGCCCTCACCGGACTGCCCAACCGGACGCTGTTCTTCGAACGTCTGGAGAAGGCGCTCGCCCCCGCCAGGGAGACGTCGCAGGACAGTACGAAGGACGGTGCCAAGGGCAGCGGGAAGGGCAGCGGGAAGGACAGCGCGAAGGGAGCCGCCAAGGACGGCTCCAAGGGCGGTGCGAAGGGCAGCGGGAAAGACAGCGCGAAGGGAGCCGCGCCCGCGGCCCGGCCGGCCCGCTTCGGTCTCTGCTACCTCGATCTCGACGGCTTCAAGGCCATCAACGACAGCCTCGGCCACTCCGCGGGTGACCGGATGCTGGTCGAGGTCGCGGACCGGCTGCAGAGCTGCGCCACGGCGCCCGGCGAGATGGTCGCCAGGCTCGGCGGCGACGAGTTCGTGGCGCTGACCACCGGACCCGACACCCAGCGCGAGGTCGCCGACCTGGCGTCGCGGATACTCGGCGTGCTGGCCACCCCGATCAGCCTGGACGGCCGCGAGTTCACCGTCCGGGGCAGCATCGGCATCGTGGAGGGCAAGGCGGGCGAGTCCACCGCCGCCGAGGTCCTGCGCAGCGCCGACATCACCATGTACCGGGCCAAGTCGGCGGGCGGCAACCGGTTCGAGCACGCCGACGCCGAGGCCGACGCCCGCGCCATCACCCGGCACGGGCTCACCACGTCGCTGCCGACCGCCCTGGAGCGCGGCGAGTTCTTCATCGAGTACCAGCCGCTGGTGCATCTCGCCGACGGCACGGTGCACGGCGCCGAGGCGCTGGTGCGCTGGAGCCATCCGACGCACGGGGTGCTCGGCCCGGACCGGTTCATCCCGCTCGCCGAGCACACCGGGCTGATCGTGCCGCTCGGGCGCTGGGTGCTGGAACAGTCCGTACGGCAGGCCCGCGCGTGGCAGGAGGAGCTGGCGGCCGGCACGTTCGCGGGTCCGCTGCGGATCAACGTGAACCTCTCGCCCGCCCAGCTGCACCACCCCGGCCTCGTCGCCGACACGGTGGAGGTGCTGGAGCGGGTCGGCCTCGCGCCGGGCTCGCTCTGCCTGGAGGTCACCGAGTCCGCGCTGATCGGCGCGGACGAGGATCTGCTCAAGCCGCTGCGGCAGCTCGCCGAGATGGGCGTCGACATCGCGCTCGACGACTTCGGCACCGGCTACTCGAACCTCGCGAATCTGCGCAGGCTGCCGGTGAGCGTGCTCAAGCTGGACCGTTCCTTCACCCAGGGCATGCAGCAGCACCCGGCCGACCCGGTCGATCTCAAGATCGTCGAGGGGATCGTCTCCCTCGCGCACGGCCTGGAGCTGGCCGTCACGGTGGAGGGCGTGGAGACCGGGGCGCAGGCGGAGCACCTGCGAAGACTGGGCTGCGACACGGCGCAGGGCTGGTACTACGCGCGTCCGGGCCCGCCGGAGATGCTGCACACCCTGTCCCTGGCCGACGCGGTCTGAGGCAGTCCGGAACAGGCGGCCGGCACCTGCCCGGCCGCCTGTCGCGCTACGCGCGTTGCGCCGCCCCGGCCGTACGGCTCCGGGCCCGGGTGCTGAACAGCACCCTCTGCAGTTCGCGCGCGGCCCGCGGCGGCGCGACGTCGCTGCGGTGGGCGAGCGCGATCGTACGGCGCAGCCCCGGTGGCGCCAGCGGTGTCACCCGCAGATCGCGCCCCGCCTGCTCCGCGACCATGCTCGGCACCACCGCCACCCCGAGACCGGCCCGTACGAAGCCGAGTACGGCGTCCATCTCGCCGCCCTCGACGGTGAACGTCGGCTCGAACCCCTCGGCCCGGCAGGCGGCGACGGTCAGCTCCCGCAGGTCGTAGCCGTGCCGGAACATGACCAGCTGCTCGTGTCGCAGGTCGGAGATCCGGACCGGGCGGCGCGGTCCCGGCGTCGCCGCCGACGACACCACCACCAGGTCCTCGTGCAGCAGCTCGACCGTCGTCAGGGCCGGTGAGGGCGTCGGCAGCGGCAGCACCACCAGGGCGAAGTCCAGTGCGCCGCGCGCCAGTTCGCGTACGAGATCGTGCGAGCCGCTCTCCTCGATCAGCAGCTCGATGCCCGGGTGCTGATCGTGGAAGGCGCGCAGGACCTCCGGGAGCAGACCCGTGCAGAGGCTGGGCGGCGCGCCCAGCCGTACCCGGCCGCGCCGCAGCTGGACCAGCTCCTGCACCTCGTGGCGCGCGGTCTCCGCGTCGGCGAGGATCCGCCGGGCCGTCGGCAGCAGGGCCTCGCCCGCGTCGGTGAGCGCGACATTGCCCCGGGCCCGGCCGAACAGCTCGGCGCCCAGCTCGTTCTCCAGGGCCCGGATCTGCTGCGAGAGCGAGGGCTGCGAGACATGCACCCGCTCGGCGGCCCGGGTGAAGTGCAGGGTCTCCGCGACGGCGACGAAATAGACGAGCTGCTGGAACTGCATGGGCCCATGATAGGCGCCACGATAGGCAGAGCCTATGGACATGAGCCGAACCATGTCTTGGACCTCTCGGTGTGTCCCGACTTAGCGTGCGTGTCATGGCTCTGGCAACGCGTACGGACAAACGGGCGGACCGGAAGGCCGGCGAACCGGGCGGCGGGCGCCCCGGCAAGCGGCCCTCGGTGCTCGGCACCCTCTGGGGCTCCACGGTCGGCAAGAAGGCCGTCATGGCCGTCAGCGGCCTGATCCTGCTCGGCTATCTCGCCGCGCATCTGCTGGGCAACCTCAAGATCTTCTTCGGTCCCGGCGAGTTCAACGAGTACGGACACTGGCTGCGCACCATGGGCGCCCCGGTGCTGCACTCCGAGTGGGCCCTGTGGATCGTGCGCGTCGTACTGCTCGCCGCCGTCGTCCTGCACGGCGTCTGCGCGTACCAGCTCAGCCGCCGCGACATCGCCGCCCGCCCCACCGCCTACGTACACAAGCGCCGCCGCGCGAGCTACGCGACCCGCACCATGCGCTGGGGCGGGATCATCCTGGTGCTGTTCATCATCTGGCACCTGCTGGACCTCACGACGCTCACCGTCAACGAGAACGCCCAGCCGGGTCACCCGTACGAGAATGTCGTCGCCACCTTCTCCACCTGGTACGGCAACGTCATCTACATCACCGCGATGCTCGCCCTCGGACTGCACGTCCGGCACGGCTTCTGGAGCGCCGCACAGACCCTCGGCATGGGCAGCGCCACCCGTGACCGGGTTCTGAAGATCATGGCCAACGGCCTCGCCCTGGTGCTGACCGCCGGCTTCATCTCCCTGCCCGTAGGCGTCATGACCGGAGTGGTGAGCTGACATGGACGACCTCCTCCCGCCCACGTACACCGACTACACGACCGGCGAACCCCTCGCCGACACCAAGGCCCCGGCCGGGCCCGTCGCCGAACGCTGGGACACCCGCCGCTTCGAGGCCAAGCTGGTCAACCCGGCCAACCGCCGCAAGCACACCGTCATCGTCGTCGGCACCGGCCTCGCGGGCGGCGCCGCCGGCGCCACTCTCGCCGAACAGGGCTACCACGTCGTCCAGTTCTGCTACCAGGACTCACCGCGCCGCGCCCACTCCATCGCCGCCCAGGGCGGCATCAACGCCGCGAAGAACTACCGCAACGACGGCGACTCCATCCACCGCCTCTTCTACGACACCGTCAAGGGCGGCGACTTCAGGGCCCGCGAGTCCAACGTCCACCGGCTCGCCCAGATCTCCGTCGAGATCATCGACCAGTGCGTCGCCCAGGGCGTGCCCTTCGCCCGCGAGTACGGCGGCCTCCTCGACACCCGCTCCTTCGGCGGCGTCCAGGTCTCCCGCACCTTCTACGCGCGCGGCCAGACCGGCCAGCAACTGCTGCTCGGCGCCTACCAGGCGCTGTCCCGGCAGATCGCGGCCGGCACCGTCGAGATGCACCCGCGCACCGAGATGCTCGACCTGATCGTCGTCGACGGCCGGGCCCGCGGCATCGTCGCCCGCGACCTGATCTCCGGCAAGGTCTCCACGTACTTCGCCGACGCCGTCGTCCTCGCGTCCGGCGGCTACGGCAACGTCTTCTACCTCTCCACCAACGCCAAGAACAGCAACGCCACCGCCGTCTGGCGCGCCCACCGGCGCGGCGCGCACTTCGCCAACCCCTGCTTCACCCAGATCCACCCCACCTGCATCCCACGCTCCGGCGACCACCAGTCCAAGCTCACGCTGATGAGCGAGTCGCTGCGCAACGACGGCCGCATCTGGGTCCCGAAGGCGCACGGCGACACCCGCCCGCCCGCCGAGATCCCCGAGGACGAGCGCGACTACTACCTGGAGCGGATCTACCCCTCCTTCGGCAACCTCGTGCCGCGCGACATCGCCTCCCGCGCCGCGAAGAACGTCTGCGACGAGGGCCGCGGCGTCGGCCCCGGCGGCCAGGGTGTCTACCTCGACTTCGCCGACGCGATCCGCCGGCTCGGCCGGGGGGCGGTCGAGGAGAAGTACGGCAACCTCTTCGAGATGTACGAGCGCATCACCGCCGAGGACCCCTACCAGGTGCCGATGCGCATCTACCCGGCGATCCACTACACGATGGGCGGACTCTGGGTCGACTACGACCTCCAGACCACCGTGCCGGGGCTGTTCGCGATCGGCGAGGCCAACTTCTCCGACCACGGCGCCAACCGGCTCGGCGCGTCCGCCCTCATGCAGGGCCTCGCCGACGGCTACTTCGTCCTGCCCTCCACCATCAACGACTACCTCGCCCGCAACCCGCACCAGGACACGGTCGACGACAGCCACCCGGCGGTCGCCGAGGCCATCGCCGACACCGAGGACCGGCTGCGGCTGCTGCTCGCCGTCGACGGCGACCGCACCCCCGACTCCTTCCACCGGGAGATCGGCGAACTCCTCTGGGAGCACTGCGGCATGGCCCGCAGCGAGATCGGACTGCGCAAGGCGCTCGACCGAATCCCGCAGATCCGCGAGGAGTTCTGGCGCCGGATCAAGGTGCCGGGCACCGGCGAGGAGTTCAACCAGTCGCTGGAGAAGGCCAATCGCATCGTCGACTACCTGGAACTGGCCGAGCTGATGTGCCTCGACGCGCTGCACCGCGCCGAGTCCTGCGGCGGCCACTTCCGCGAGGAGTCCCAGACCGACGGCGGCGAGGCGGAACGGCGCGACGACGCCTTCTCGTACGTGGCCGCCTGGGAATTCCGGGGGTCCGGGGGTCGCCCCCCGGGAGAGCACAGCAGCGGCACCGGCACGGCGCCCGTCCTGCACAAGGAAGACCTCGTCTTCGAGTACGTCCACCCCACCCAGCGGAGCTACGCATGAGGCTCACCCTGCGCGTCTGGCGGCAGAGCGCCGCCGACGCCACCGGCGCCATGGTCACGTACGACATCGACGGCATCTCCGAGGACATGTCGTTCCTGGAGATGCTCGACTCGCTCAACGAGCAGCTGATCCTCGAAGGCGACGACCCGGTCGCCTTCGACCACGACTGCCGCGAAGGCATCTGCGGCGCCTGCGGCGTCGTCATCAACGGCGACGCCCACGGCCCGGAACGCACCACCACCTGCCAGCTCCACATGCGGCACTTCACCGACGGCGACACGATCGACGTCGAGCCGTGGCGGGCGGGCGCGTTCCCCGTCGTCAAGGACCTGGTCGTGGACCGGTCGGCCTTCGACCGGATCATCGGCTCCGGCGGCTACATCAGCGCCCCCACCGGCTCCGCCCCCGAGGCCCACGCCACGCCCGTACCCAAGGCGGACGCCGACTTCGCGTTCGAGCACGCCGAGTGCATCGGCTGCGGCGCGTGCGTGGCCGCGTGCCCCAACGGCTCGGCGATGCTCTTCACCTCGGCCAAGGTCAACCACCTCAACGTCCTCCCGCAGGGCGCGCCCGAACGGGAGACCCGGGTCCTGGACATGGTCGCCACGATGGACGACGAGGGCTTCGGCGGCTGCACCCTGGCCGGCGAGTGCGCGACGGCCTGCCCGAAGGGCATCCCGTTGCCGTCGATCACGGCGATGAACAAGGAGTGGCTGCGGGCGACCCGCAAGGTGGCGCGCTAGGCCCGGCCCGGCGGCCGGCTGTCGGTCGTCCGGCTCTCGACGGAAGGTCCTTCAACGCGCGGAATCGGCGGGCGGATCGGGAACGGGGACCCGGCCCAGCCCCGCGACCCTCGCCAGGCGGGTGAACGAGTCCAGGAGGGCGTCGCGGTCGTACGTGCTCGTCGTCACCAGCACCTCGTCCGCGTCGGTCTCCTTGATCACCGACTCCAGGGCGTCTGCGACCTGATCCTCGGTGCCCTGGACATGGCCGCGCAGTCCCGACTCGTAGAACTCCCGCTCCTTCGCGGTCATCGCCAGCGTCTCGATCCGGCCGGTGGGCGCGAGCGGCGGGAAGACGCCGCGGGTACGGGAGTGGGCCATCGACCAGGCCTCGGGCATCAGCAGCCGGCGGGCCTCCTCCTCGGTCGCGGCGACCGCGACCGTCCCCGCGATGATCACCCGCGGGCGGTCCGACCAGGCGGACGGGCGGAAGCTGTCGCGGTAGCGCTCCACGGCCCGCAGCATGCGGTCCCGGCCGCGCAGGTCGCCGACGACCATGGGCAGACCGGCCGCCGCGGCGATGTCCGCGCCCTCGCCCATGGCCAGGACGTACGGCTCCGGCCGCAGGCCCTCGGCGGGCAGGGCGTGGACCTGCGGGTAGAGGCTCTGGTCGCCGGTGAACCAGCCCAGTAGTTCCCCGATGCGCTCGGCGAAGTCCTCGGTGTCCTGTTTCTCCTTGCCGAGTGCCCGCCGTATCCCGTCGGTGAAGCCCACGGAGCGCCCGAGACCCATGTCGATCCGGCCGGGGAACAGCGATTCCAGCACCCCGAACTGCTCGGCCACGACGAGCGGCCGGTGGTTGGGGAGCATCACCCCGCCCGTACCGACGCGGATCGTGGACGTCGCGGCGGCGACGGCAGCCGCCAGGACCGTGGGCGCCGAGCCCGCGACACCGGGCACGCTGTGGTGCTCCGAGACCCAGAACCGGTGGTACCCGAGCGCCTCCAGTCGCCGCGCGAGGCGCACGGTGTCGCGCAGCGCCTCGGGAGCGTCCTGGCCCTCGCGGGTGCGGGAACGGTCGAGTACGGAGAATCGGGTGTTCGCGATCGTGGACGTCACCTCTCGTTCAACAGCGACGCGGCGCGAGGATTCCCCGGACCTTCTCTAGGCTGGGCGTGTGACGGACAACAGGCGTGCGACGGGCGACCGCAGACCACTGGCCGTATTCGATCTGGACGGGACGCTCGCCGAGACCGCGCACCGCCAGCACTTCCTGGAGAGCAGGCCGAAGGACTGGAAGGGCTTCTTCGACGCGGCGGGGGCCGACACGCCGCTGGCCGAGGGAGTGGCGCTGGTTCTCAAGAGCGCCGAGGAGTGCGAGATCGTCTATCTGACCGGCCGTCCCGAGCGCTGCCGCAAGGACACGCTGGCGTGGCTGGAGGCGAACGGCCTCCCCGACGGCCGGGTGTTCATGCGCCGCAACGACGACAGGCGGCCCGCCCGCACGACCAAGGTGGAGCGGTTGCGCAAGCTGGCCGCGGGCCGGGAGATCCGGATGCTCGTGGACGACGACGAGTTGGTGTGCGACGCGGTCGAGCGCGCGGGCTTCCGTGTCGTACGCGCCCGTTGGGCGAGCACCTCGCAGGCGCTGAAGGACGGGCAGGAGCGCGAGGGACGTACCTGAGCGGGCCGGCGGACGAGGACCGAGGACCGAGGACCGAGGACCCGCGACCGGGGATCGCGGATCGCGGATCGGCGGCCGCGTCAGCCCGCCGTGTCGCCGTCCTCCAGGCGGAAGCCGACCTTGAGCCCGACCTGGTAGTGCTCGACCTGACCGTCGACGATATGGCCGCGGACCTGCGTCACCTCGAACCAGTCCAGCCCGCGGAGGGTCTGGGACGCCCGGCCGATGCCGTTCCGGATGGCCTCGTCGACGCCGGCCTCTGAGGTGCCGTAGATCTCGGTGACCCGGTAGGTGTGGTTGCTCATGGGGGTCGTTCTCCTCTTCGCGCGGTCGCGGTGTCACTCCACCGTGCCCCACCGCGCGGCGTCGCGCGCGACAGGAGAAGGGCACGACGGAGGCCGCGGGAGGGGCCCCGGGGCTTGACCCGTTCGTTGGTCCATACCAAAATCGCGCGAATACCCGTGCGAGCGCTCCGTGCTTCCCCCACGTCGGGTTCACTCTTTCGTGCCGCACGCCAGAAGGTGACCTACGTGAGAAACCGCTTCCTTGTCTGCTCCGCCGTGTTCGCGTCCTCCCTCGCACTCGTGGGATGCGGAATGCTCCCAGGCGGGGACGACAAGGTCATCACCATCTGGCTCATGAAGGACAGCGTCTCCAACGGATACCTGGAGCGGTTCACCGAGGCGTACGAGAAGGAGAACCCCTCGGTCCGGCTGGAGGTCGAGATCCAGGAGTGGACCGGCATCGGCAAGAAGGTGATGGCGGCACTGGAGGCGGACGACTCGCCGGACATCATCGAGGTCGGCAACACCCAGGTCGCGCAGTACGCGGAGAGCGACGGCCTGCGGGACCTCACCCTGGAATCCGTACGGGACCTGGGAAGCGAGGACTGGCTGCCGGGTCTCGCCGAGCCCGGCAGCATCAACGGCTCGCAGTTCGGCATCCCTTGGTACGCCGCCAACCGCGTCGTCATCTACAACAAGGACCTCTTCGCCGAGGCGGGCATCGACGAACTGCCCAAGACCCGAGCCCAATGGCTGGACATCACGGCCCAACTCGACCAGGGATCCCAGCAGGGCATCTATCTGGCCGGTCAGGACTGGTACACCCTCTCCGGCTTCATCTGGGACGAGGGCGGCGAGCTGGCGGTCGAGGCGGGCGGCGAGTGGGAGGGCCGGCTCGACACCCCCGAGGCCATCAGGGGCATGAAGTTCTACAAGGAGTTGCAGGCGCTCGGCGACGGCCCCAAGGACTCCGACGAGGTCAAGCCGGAGCAGGAGGGCGAGTTCGCCAAGGGCGACATCGCGCAGATCATCGACACCCCCAACTCCGCCGTCCAGATCGAGGAGAAGAACCCCGACCTCAAGGGCAAGCTCGGCTTCTTCCCGCTCCCCGGCAAGACCGCCGGGGCGCCCGGCGCCGTCTTCACCGGCGGCTCCGACCTCATCGTCCCCAAGAACTCCTCGCACCGGTCGGCGGCGGTCGAGGTGGTCAAGGCGCTGGCCGGCGAGAAGTGGCAGACGGAGCTGGCCAAGACCATGAGTTACGTGCCGAACAAGACGACGCTCGCGGACGTCATCGAGGGCCAGGAAGCCACGGCCGCGATGGCGGCGGGCGCCGCGCAGGGGCGGGCGACGCCCAACTCGCCGAAGTGGGCCAACGTCGAGCTGGACAACCCGATCAAGCCGTACATGACGGCGGTCCTCCAGGGCGAGGACCCGAAGACGGCTGCCGAGGCGGCCGTCGCGAAGATCACGGCGGCCCTGCGGTAGATTTCCGGCCGGGGCGGGCTCCGACCCCGTTCGTGAACGGGCTGTTCACCAACGCGTTATCGGTCGGTTCCGGCCATTCAGCCGTCTCACATCCCCGCTCCGCCGGGCTGTCATGTCGAATCCAGCCGGTCACGGAAGAAACAAGGTGCCGGGTCGCCGCGCCAGCGGCGTCCCACCACCGCTCGTTCTTCCGTCCGGCACAGGAGACCGCTATGTCCGCCTCGCCCGCCGTGATCCCCGCCATCCTCCCCGCCCCCGCCGTCGTCCCCGCGCAGCTCCCCCTCCCCACCGCCGCGCCCGTCCCCGCCGTCACACCCGTCCCCGTCCCCGACCAGCGCTATCTCGTCTCCCTCGCCCGCGACCAGGACGACGTACGCGCCGCCCAGCGCCTGCGCTACATGGTCTTCGCCGGCGAGATGGGCGCCCTGGTCGACGGGCCCGAGCCCGGCCTCGACGGCGATGCCTTCGACGCCTACTGCGACCACCTGCTGGTACGCGAGGCCGAGACCGGCGAGGTCGTGGGGACGTACCGACTGCTGCCGCCCGACCGCGCCCGCGCTGCCGGACGGCTCTACTCCGAGAGCGAGTTCGACCTCCGGCGGCTCGACCACATACGCGACGACCTCGTGGAGGTCGGCCGCTCATGCGTGCACCCCCTGCACCGCAACGGCGCCGTCATCGCCCTGATCTGGGCCGGACTCGCCCGCTACATGACCCGCACCGGGCACAACTGGATGGCGGGCTGCTGCTCCCTCCCGCTGAGCGACGGCGGCGCCCTCGCATCGGCGACGTGGCACACCGTCAAGGACCGGGACCTCGCGCCGGAGGAGTACTGGGTCACCCCGCACCGCCTCTGGACCCCGGACAGCGCCACCGTGCCCGCCGCACGCGCCGAACTCCCCGCACTGCTCCGCGGCTATCTGCGGCTCGGCGCCTGGGTCTGCGGCGCGCCCGCGCACGACCCGGAGTTCGGGGTCGCCGACCTGTACGTCCTGCTGTCGCTGCGCCGCACCAACCCGCGCTACCTGCGGCACTTCCTCTCGCTCGCCCCGGCGCGATGAGCGCCTGGCTGCCCACGGCGCCCTGCACCCCGCAGCTCTGCGCCCCCCGGTCCCAGGACACGCGCCGGGGCACGGTCGCCGCGGGCGCGCGGCTGCTGGCCGGTCTCTGCGCCGTCGTCCTCGGGATCCTGCTCCTCCCGCTGGCCGCCCTGTTCGAGGCCGGTCTACGGGACCGGCTCACCAGAGGCTGGACGCGTACGGTGATCCGGTTCTTCGGCGTGCGCGTCCGGGTCGAGGGCGCCACACCGGCCCCGACGCCCGACGCGATACCCGCCCCGGCGCCTGAAGCGCACGGCGGGGTGCTCGTCGTCGCCAACCACATCTCCTGGCTGGACATCCCGCTCGTCGCGACCTTGTTCCCCGGCCGGCTGCTGGCCAAGAGCGACATCCGTCGCTGGCCCGTCATCGGCACGGTCGCGGAACTCGGCGGCACGCTCTTCGTGGAGCGCGACAGGCTCCGCGCGCTGCCGGGCACGGTACGGGACATCCGGGACGCCCTGCGCGCCGGATCCCGTGTGATCGTCTTCCCCGAGGGCAGTACCTGGTGCGGCCGGGACCAGGGGCGGTTCACCGCCGCCGTGTTCCAGGCCGCGCTGGACGCGGGGGTGGCCGTCCGTCCTGTACGGATCGGCTACCGCCCGCTGGGTCCGGCCGCCTTCGTCGGGGACGACCCGCTCGCCGTCTCCCTGTGGCGGACCGTGCTGGCCCGCGGGCTCACGGCGGAGATCAAGGTCCTGCCCCTGATCCCCGCCGGGCGCCACCCGGACCGCCGCTCACTGGCCCGCGCGGCGCAGCGGGCCGTCGCTCAGACCGCTCCCGCTCGGACAGCCCTCCCTCAGACGGCCCTCGCTCACACCGCCGTCGCCAGCGACAGCGCGAACCGCCCGGCCTCGTCCGTCCACCAGTGCGCCAACTCCATTCCCGCCCGCGCCAGTTCGGAGCGCACACTGTCCTGAGTGAACTTCGCGGACACTTCGGTACGCATCTCCTCACCCGCCTCGAAATTGACCACCAGATCCAGCTCGGGGATCTTCACGGTGAGCGCCCGGCGCGCCCTGAGCCGCATCTCGATCCACCGCTGTTCGCTGTTCCAGCGCGCCACATGGTCGAAGTCCGCCGGGTCGAAGTCGGCGCCCAGCTCGCGGTCGACGACGGCCAGCACGTTCTTGTTGAAGGCGGCCGTCACACCTGACGCGTCGTCATAGGCCTTGACCAGTACGGACTCGTCCTTCACCAGGTCCGTCCCGAGGAGCAGCGCGTCGCCGGGCACGAGCATCGCGCGTACCGACGCCAGGAAGTCGGCGCGCTCGTCGGGGAGCAGATTGCCGATCGTGCCGCCGAGGAACGCGACCAGCCGCGGCCCCGGAGTGTCCGGCAGCGCCAGCTCCTTGGTGAAGTCGGCGATGAGCGCGTGCACCTGGAGGTCGGGACGCTCGGCGAGCAGCGCGTCGGCGGCGCCGGTGAGCGCGCTCTCGCTCACGTCGACCGGTACGTAACTGCGCAGCAGCGGCAGCTCGTCGAGCAGATGCCGGGTCTTGTCCGAGGACCCCGAGCCCAGTTCGACCAACGTGCGGGCCCCCGTCGCCGCCGCGATCTCGGGCGCGCGAGTGAGCAGGATCTCCCGCTCGGCGCGCGTCGGGTAGTACTCGTCGAGCGCGGTGATCTCCTCGAACAGTTCACTGCCCCTGGCGTCGTAGAACCACTTGGGCGGCAGGGACTTGGGGTTGCGGGTCAGCCCGTGCAGCACATCGGCGCGCAGCGCGGCGTCGGTGGCGTCCTCGGGCAGGGTGCGGGTCAGTTCGTACGGGCTCACGCGGGGGGCTCCTTGAGGGGAGTGAGCAGGACGTCGGTGCGGGTCGCCGCCAGCAGGGTGTGGTCGGGAACCTCGCGCCAGCGCGGATCGTCGTCGTACGGCTCCGAGGCGACGACGGTGCTGCGGCCGGGCTCGGTGAGATACCAGAGCGTGTCGCCCCAGGCGGTCGCCGTGACCGTCTCGCCGTCCGTGAGCAGCAGGTTCAGCCGGGACTCGGGCGCCGCCTCGGCCACCTCCACGACCGTGTCGGCCAGGGCCTGGCCCATCCCGTCGCCGTCCCTCAGCCGGTGCAGCACCAGCGCCCACACGAGCGCCGAGTCGGTCCGGGCGTCCAGCGACAGCAGTTCGGCGGCGGACAGGGCGGTGGCCAACGGCGCCAGGCTCGACGGCCAGCCGCGCACGGCGCCGTTGTGGCTGAACAGCCAGGGCCCCGAGGCGAACGGTGCCGCCGCCGCCTCGCCGTCCGAGCCCGACTCGGTGGCGTCCCGCACGGCCGCGAGCACCGCGCCGCTCCTGACCGCCCTGGCGAGGTCGACGACGCTCTGATCACCCCAGATGGGCCCCGTGCGGCGGTAGCGCGCGGGCAGCGGATCGCCGTCCGCGTACCAACCGACCCCGAAACCATCGGCGTTGACCGTCCCGTGCCGCTGCCTGCGCGGCTCCCAGGACTGCCGGTACAGCGCGTACTCGGGGCTGATCAGCACCTCGCGCAGCGCCACCGGCGCTCCCACGTAAGCGATATGACGGCACATCAGAGGCTCCCGGCCGAACGGGCGGTACGGAATCCGGCGAAGATCTGCCGGCGTACCGGCAGATCCCAGTTGCGGAAGGTGCCTCGGCACGCCACCTGGTCCACGGCGAACGAGCCGCCGCGCAGCACCTTGTGCGCGTCACCGAAGAACACCTCGGAGTACTCCCGGTAGGGGAAGGCGACGAACCCGGGATAGGGCAGGAAGTCGCTCGACGTCCACTCCCACACGTCGCCGATCAACTGCCGTACGCCCAGGGGCGAGGCGCCCAGCGGATAGCTGCCCGCGGGCGCCGGCCGCAGATGTCGCTGGCCGAGGTTGGCGTGTTCGGGGGTCGGGTCCTCGTCACCCCAGGGGTGGCGCCGCGAGCGGCCGGTGGCCGGGTCGTGCCGGGCGGCCTTCTCCCACTCCTCCTCGGTGGGCAGCCTTCGCCCGGCCCAGCGGGCGTACGCGTCCGCCTCGTACCAGCTGACGTGCAGCACCGGCTCGTCGGCGGGCACGGGCTCGACCGCCCCGAAGCGGCGGCGCATCCACTGCCCGGCCTCCCGCCGCCAGAACAGCGGTGCGGCGATGGAGTGTTCACGGATCTGGTCCCAGCCGGCCGGGGCCCACCAGCGCTCGTCCGTGTAGCCGCCGTCCTCGATGAAGCCCAGATAGTCGCCGTTGGTCACCGGCACCGTGTCCAGGTAGAACGCGGGCACGAGCCGATGGTGCGCGGGCTTCTCGTTGTCCAGCGCCCACGGCTCGGCCGAGGTGCCCATGGTGAACTGTCCCGCCGGGACGAGGACTTCACTCGGCAGGTCCGCCGCGTCCACGGGATCGGGACCCGGCGGCTCCGGCGCGGTGAGCGCGGCGGGGCCGCGTCGCAGCTGATGGGTGATCAGCATCGTCTCGTCGTGCTGCTGTTCGTGCTGCGCGATCATCCCGAAGGCGAACCCGGCGTCCAGCAGCGGACCGCCCCGCAGGGGGCTGCTGTCGAGGATGTCCAGGACCCGGCCCCGGATGTCGGAGGCGTACGCGCGTGCCTCGCCGGGGGCGAGCAGCGGGAGCGTGGGACGCAGCGCCCGGGGGTGCTCGAAGGCGTCGTACACGGAGTCGATCTCCGGCCTGACGGCCTCCCGGCCGCCGACCGTACGGAGCAGCCACTGCTCCTCCTGATTGCCGATGTGGGCCAGGTCCCAGACCAGCGGCGACATCAACGGCGAGTGCTGCGCGGTCAGTTCGGGCTCGTCCACGCAGGAGGTGAGCAGCGCGGTGCGTTCGCGCGCGGTGGTCAGCGCGTCGACGGCCCGGCGCCGCAGCGCCTCCACGGATATCCCGTCCATGGTCTCGCCCGTGGCCTGGTTCGTGGTCCTGCCCGAGGTCTCCTTCGAGGCCCCGTCCGCCCTCTCGGACTCGGCCGGTGTCCCGGCGTTCTCGGTCATGTGCGGAGTTCCTTCCCGGTCGCGGGGACGTCCATATCGTCGGCGGGGCAGCGGCCCGGCACGACGTACCGCTCGTTGAAGGCCGCGACGGCCTCCCGCACGGCCTCGGTGGCACCCGTACGGGGCAGCGCCTCCTGCGCGACGGCGAAGCACTCCACCGCCGCCGCGTGCAGCTCGGGGTCGGCGAGCCCGTCGCGCGCCGCCGTGATCCAGAGCGGATTGCCCGGCGCCGGCAGGGCGCCCGCCGTCTCGGCGAGCGTCTTGACCGTCCGGTACACCGTCTCGGCGGCCTCAGGGTCGTCGAACAGCGCGGTGGTCACCGCCAGCGGCACCATCCAGCCGTCAGTCCCCGGCTGCGCGTCGATCATCCGCAGCTCCAGATGACCGCGCGGGCGTACCGGCGGGAACAGGGTGGTGATGTGGTAGTCGAGATCGGCGCGCACCGGCGGGCGCGGCAGCCCCGACCGGATCCACTCGCGGAAGGAGAGCGCGTCGGGCACGTCCCAGGGACCGTCCGCCGTCCGGACGCACATCACCGGCGCGTCCAGCACGTACGCCGCCCACGCGGCACGCGGCTCCCGCCGCATGTCGGGCGCCTTGGTGCGCGCCGGATCCAGGTCCGTCCACAGCGCCTGCCGGGTGGAACGCCAGCCGGTGGTACGGCGCGCCTGGACGGGCGAGTTGGCGAACGCGGCCACCAGCACCGCGCCCAGCAGATGGGCCAGCTGCCACCGTCTGCCGTACCCGAGCGGGCCCGGCTCCTCATGACCCGCGTCGAGGCACACCTGGACGGAGGCGGACGCACGCATCATGGCGCGGCCCGAGGGGCCGATCCGGTCGAGGTAGGTCTCCATCGCGTCGTACCGCGGCTCCTGGAGGAGCCTGGCCGGTGAGTGCCACGGATCCTGTCCGAGGCCGGTGAGCGTGAGACCGGCCGTACGCAGTTCGCGTCGTACGGCTGCGAGGTCCGCGGCTGTGGAGTCGACGCACTCCATCAGGGAGGCGGCGGGTGCCGAGCTGAGCTCCAGCTGGCCACCCGGTTCGAACGTCAGCGCCGATCGCAGGGGCAGGTCCCGGAGGCCGCCGAAGGCCTTGTCGAGACGCTCGGTCCGAACGGGCAGTTCGGGGTCGTACAGATCGTGCACGAGCCATTCCAGTTCAACACCGACGATGCGGGGCGGCCCTGTCTTGAAACATATGCCGCGCAGCAGCGCCTCGGCGTCGTCCTCGTTGAGAGACGGGCCCTCAGCTGCGAATTCGTCCGACGGCATGGCCGGATCCTCCTGTCGAAGACCGTGACCGGACCCCGTCCCGGGGTTCGGGGCGGGGCGCTTTGTCCAACCTAAGGCCACTCCCGCCGCTTCGCACAAGAGTGCCCCCATGGGCGGGAAACATGGTTGCCCCGAGCGTGTTTCCTCACCGAGGATGCCTGTCATGAGCGCACGGCTGCGGGGGATCGCGAAGCACACCGAGGAGATCGTGGAGGCGGGCGGGTACCGCGCGGAGGACGGCCGTCAGGTGCCGCTCACCGCGCTGCTGGCCGCCGCGACGGAGGGCACCCGGCTGTACGGCCCCGAGCCCGTGCCGGTCACCCCGGACACCTCCCGTACGACATCCTTCGAGGTCACGGGCGAGAGCAGCCTCCAGGCGGCCCGGCGGATGACCTCGGCCGCACCCGGCCCCGTGGCGGTCCTGAACTTCGCCTCGGCACGTAACCCGGGCGGCGGCTACCTGAACGGCGCACAGGCCCAGGAGGAGGCGCTGTGCCGGGCCTCCGCGCTCTACGTCACCCTGCTGCGCGCGCCGGACTACTACGCGCACCACCGGGCCGACCGCAGCCCGTTCTACAGCGACCGCGTGATCCACTCGCCCGGCGTACCGGTCTTCCGCGACGACCGGGGCCGGCTGCTCGACGCCCCGTTCACCGTCGGCTTCCTCACCTCGCCCGCGCCGAACGCCGGGATCGTCGCCCGCGACCGGCCCGAGGAGACCCCTCGTATTCCGGCCACTCTCGCCGCACGTGCCGAACGGGTCCTGGAGGTGGCGGTGGCGGGCGGCTACCGGCGACTGGTGCTCGGGGCATGGGGCTGCGGGGTCTTCCGCAACGACCCGGCGCGGGTGGCCGGCTCGTTCCGGGCGCTGCTGGTCGGAGGCGTCGGAGGCGAAGGCGAAAGTGGCGGGGGCGGGGGCGGTGGCGGCGGGCGGTTCGCCGGCCACTTCGACCAGGTCGTCTTCGCGGTACTCGACCGGACAGCTGATTCGGCCACGCTGGCCGCTTTCCACCGCACGTTCGCGGACGACCTCCCGGCCGGCTCCCGGGTGCCGGCTCAGCGCCAGCCGTAACGCTCCCGCAGCCGCCGTACGACCCGGTCGAACCGCCCCCGGTCGAGCGCGCACGCCTCGCGCCGCATCCCCGCGTCGTGGATCCGCAGCACCCGGTCCAGATCCACCCACGACTCACGGCCCTGCCGGTCCCACGGCCCGACCCCGATCGGCACCCACTCGTGGTCCCGGTCGTGCCGCTTGCTGGAGAGCTGGACGGCGAGCAGGGTACCGGCCGGCTCACGGGCCACCACGAGCACCGGCCGGTCCTTGCCGCGCCCGTCGTTCTCCTCATAAGGCACCCAGGTCCAGACGATCTCGCCGGGATCCGGGTCGCCGTCCCTGTCGGGCGCGTACGAGGTGCGTACGGGCCCGACGTCACGGGGCTCCGCCTCGGTGGTGGCCGAGGGACCGCTCCGGCCGGGCAGTTCGGGCTCGGGGGAGTGGTCGGGGGCGCCGGAGTCGGTGAAGGGCTTCATCCGACCGAAGGTAGAGCCTGGGCGCCCCCGGCCGCCCACCGGGTCCGTCCGGATTCCCCGAACGGATCCCTGTGCAGTTCCCCGCTCGGATCCGGCCCTTCAGTTCAGATCCAGCCTTTCAGCGAGGCCATGAACGCGTCGAAGTCGTCGCGGTGCGCCGTGTGTCCCGCGCCCTCGACCGTCCGGACCTCGAAACCGCGCGACCGCAACTCCGCCGAGTCGGCGGGCGAGACCATGGAGCTCGGATCGGCGACGGTCACCAGCGAGGGCACCACCGGCCGGGCAGGCCGCAGATCCGTGCCGAACGCCGGCGCGATGCCGTATGCCGTCCCCTCGTCCCATACGGCGAGACTCGCCAGCTCAAGGTCCACATCCACCTCGTCCCAGCGGGGGTTGAGCGCGGATATCTCCTCGCGCGAGAGGGTCTTGGCCGCCGCGAGCCGCGCGGGTCCCGCGCTCTCGGTGGCCCCCTCCTCCGGACCCGGCAGATGCCACGCCGGATCGCAGTAGACCGCGCGGCGCGGCGCCAGCCGCTCCACCGCGAGCGCGAGCGCCATCCCGCCCAAGGAGTGACCGATCGCCACCTCGGCCCCGGTGGGCAGTGTTTCCACGAGGTCGTCGGCGAAGTCCTCGGGCGCGTACGGCCCTTGGCCGCTCGACCCGTGACCGCGCAGATCGACGGCGATCACGCGCAGTCCGCGCGCGGCCAGTTCGGGCCCCACCCGCCGCCAGGTCCGATGGTCGGCCATGATGCCGTGGATCAGGAGCGCGACGCGGTCGCCCTCGCCCCAGGTGTGGGTGTGCAGTCGCAAGACAGTCCCTTTCGTACGAAGGTGTGTTTCCCGTGCGGTGAACCGGACAGGACGACGGGCCCAGGACGGGCCGCCGAAGACCTCTCTGGAAGGATGCGGGGGGCGATGAGCCAGTTACCCGAAGAGCCCGCCCCGCCCGCCCGGCGGCCGTCCCCACAGCCGTCCCCGCAGACGTTCCCGGCCCGTGTCGAACGTCCCGTCCCCACCAGCGCCGACGTCGCCCGGCTGGCCGGAGTCTCGCGCGCCACCGTCTCGTACGTCCTCAACAACACCTCCGCCGTACGGATCAGCGAGCCCACCCGCCGCAAGGTCCGCGAGGCCGCCGAGGAGCTGGCGTACGTCCCCCACGCCGCCGCGCGCAGCCTGCGCGCGGGACACACCAGGATTGTCCTGCTCCCCACCGCGCACGTCCCCGTCGGCCCCCTCTACAGCGGCTTCCTCAACGAACTCCAATGGGCGCTGCGGCGGTTGGACTACACCGTCGTCCAGTACGGCAGCCTCGGCCTCGACGGCGACGAGGCGGCGCGCGCCTGGGCCGAACTGCGCCCGGTCGCGGTCGTCTCCCTCGGCGAGATCGCCCTCACCCCCCAAGGGGTGGAGATACTCAAGCGCTCCGGCGCGAAGGCCGTCGTCACGCTCGGCCCGCAGGAGGTCGAGGGCGCGCACGCCCTCGTCCTGGACCAGCGCGAGATCGGCGGCCGCGCCGTGGACCACCTGCTGGAGCGAGGCCGCCGCCGGATCGGCGTCGTGCTGCCGCAGGAGCCGGGCCTGGAGATCTTCTCGGCACCCCGGCTCGCGGGCGCGCGGGCCGCCGCCGCGGCGTCCGCCACCGGCGCCCACATCGAACCACTGCCACTCGCGTACACCGAGGAGTCGGCCGCCGGGCTCGCCGCCCGCTGGGACGGCCTCGGCCTGGACGCCGTCTTCGCCTTCAACGACGAGCACGCCATGCTCCTTATGAGGGCGCTCCAGGACGAGGGTGTCGACATCCCCGGCGGCACGGCGGTCATCGGCGCCGACGACCTGCTGCTCGGCAGGCTCCTGCGGCCCCGGCTCTCCACCGTACGGATCGACCTCGTCACCGGTCAGCGGCTGGCCGCCCTGGTCGACCGGGTCGTACGCGATCCCGGCGGGGAACCGGAGCGGCACGACCTGATGGGGGCGCGGGCCGTACGACGCGAGTCGACCTGACCTCCTGACCTCCTGACCTCCCGGCCCCTTGGCCTCCGGGGCCGCACGGACGACATGCGCGCCGACGGCCCGTTGTCTAGCGTCACCAGCATGAGCACTCATTGGCACCCTTACCCGCGGCGCTTCGAGATCCTGCTGGTACCGGAGCACACCGACGGCCGCGAAGGCCCGCCGGACGCGGCGACCGCGCTGCGCTCGGCCGTGGTCGAGGTGACCGGGGAGATCGGCGAGTCCGGTTACCCGCGCTACGCGGGCGGCGGCATGATCGCGGACATCGACCCGGAGACCCGTACCGTCGAGGGCCTGCTGATCGACGACTACGAGGTGGACTACGGGCTGTCGGCCCGCGTCGTCGACGCTCCCGACAGCCCGGACGCACCCGATGTCGCGGAGCCCCGGACGCGCTGAGCGGTCCGACCGGGACGTTCGCCGCCTCGGTCCCACGCGCGCGCCCCATGAACGGGACGTTCGCCCCCTCGGCTCCGCCCGCGCCTCCCATGAAAGAGTGCGCGAGCGAACAGCCGACCGAAGGGGAGAGAGCCGATGAGCGATCCGATGACCATCCGCGACGTCTACGTCGTCGACGCCGTCCGCACACCGATCGGCAAGTTCGGCGGCGCGCTCTCCTCCGTACGACCGGACGATCTCGCCGCCCATGTCGTGCGGGCCCTCGTGGACCGTACGCCGGAACTCGACCCGGCCAGGATCGACGACGTGGTGCTCGGCGCGGCGAACGGCGCCGGTGAGGACAACCGCGACGTCGCGCGCATGGCGGCGCTGCTCGCCGGACTGCCCGTCTCCGTCCCCGGGGTCACCGTCAACCGGCTCTGCGGCTCGGGCCTCGAAGCGGTCATCCAGGCGGCGCGCGCCGTCGCCCTCGGCGACGCGTCCATCGTCGTCGCGGGCGGCGTCGAGTCCATGTCCCGCGCCCCGTGGGTGCTCCAGAAGCCCGAGCGTGCCTTCCCCGCCGGGAATCAGCAGCTGCACTCCACCACGCTCGGCTGGCGCATGACCAACCCCCGGATGCCCGCCGAGTGGACGGTTCCGCTCGGCGAGGGAGCCGAGCTGATCGCCGACAAGCACGCGATCACCCGGGAGGCGCAGGACGCGTTCGCGCTGGAGAGTCACCGCAAGGCGGCGCGGGCCTGGGGCGAGGGGCTGTACGACGCGGAGGTCGTGCCGTACGCGGGAGTGGAACTCGTACGCGACGAATGCGTCCGCGACAACACGTCCCTCGAAGCGCTCGGCAGGCTCCGGCCCAGCTTCCGTAAGGAGGGCGAGGGGACCGTCACGGCGGGCAACGCCTCACCGCTGAACGACGGCGCCGCCGCCCTTCTCCTCGTGGACGAGGCGGGCCTGCGGGCGATGGGGCGCGAACCCCTCGCCCGGATCAGGACCTCCGCCGTCACCGGCATCGAACCGCAGCTTTTCGGCCTCGGCCCGGTCGAGGCCGTACGCCGGGCGCTCACCAAGGCGGGCCGGGACTTCGCCGACCTCACCACCTTCGAACTCAACGAGGCTTTCGCCGCCCAGTCGTTGGGCTGCCTCGCCGAATGGCCCGAGCTGGACCCGGCAGTCGTCAACCCGCGCGGCGGCGCGATCGCCATCGGCCACCCGCTGGGTGCCTCCGGCGCGCGCCTCGCGGGCTCCGTGGCCCATCAACTGGCCGCGGCGGGCTCGGGAACCGGTCTCGCCGCGCTGTGCATCGGCGTGGGCCAGGGACTCGCCCTCGTACTGGAACGCTGACGCGCGCGGGCCGCACGCGCCGCCTCAGGGGCTTTACGCGCCTTCGCCGGTGCCGGCGGCACCGGCGGTACCGGCACCCGGCGACTCCGCCTTCGCGGCGGCCTCCGCCTCGGCGACCGACTTGCGGACCTCTTCCATGTCGAGCGCGCGCGCCTGCCCGATCACGTCCTCCAGGGCCGTCTCGGGCAGCGCACCTGGCTGGGCGAAGACCGCGACGTTGTCCCTGACGATCATCAGCGTCGGGATGGAGCGGATCTCGAACGCCGCCGCCAGCTCCTGCTGCGCCTCCGTGTCGACCTTGGCGAAGACAAGGTCGTCGTGGCGCTCGGACGCCTGCTCGTACACCGGGGCGAACTGACGGCACGGACCGCACCAGGAAGCCCAGAAGTCGATCAGGATGAAGTCGTTCTCCGACACCGTCCGGTCGAAGTTCTCCTTGGTGAGTTCCACAGTGGCCATGACCTGATACCTCTTCCTGTTCTCTCCGGATGAAGCCGCCTCGCACAACGGTGGGTGCCACCGCCGTATTCCTCGCCCATTCCCGAAGATCGTGTGGCCATGCGGCGGGCACCGCACCAGACTGGGCCCATGACGGAAGCCATTGAGTACGACGTTGTGGTGCTGGGCGCGGGACCGGTCGGGGAGAACGTCGCCGACCGTGTCAGGGCCGCCGGGCTGAGCGCGGCGATCGTCGAGAGCGAACTGGTCGGCGGCGAGTGCTCCTACTGGGCGTGCATGCCCAGCAAGGCCCTGCTGCGCCCGGTGATCGCCCGTGCGGAGGCACGCCGCGTCCCGGGGCTGAGCCCGGCCGCACAGGGCCCGCTCGACATGCCGGCCGTCCTCGCGCACCGCGACGACTACACCTCGCACTGGAAGGACGACGGCCAGGTCGGCTGGCTCGACTCGATCGGCGTCATCCTCCACCGAGGCCAGGGCCGGCTCGACGGCAAGAAGAAGGTGACCGTCACCGACGCCGAGGGCGGCGTACAGGTCCTCACCGCCCGCCACGCGGTCGCCGTCTGCACCGGCACCAGCGCCGTCGTGCCCGATCTGCCGGGCCTGGCGGGAGCCAAGCCCTGGACGAGCCGCGAGGCGACCAGCTCCCCGAGCGTGCCGGACCGGCTCGTGGTCGTGGGCGGGGGAGTGGTCGGCGTCGAGATGGCCACGGCCTACCGGGGGTTCGGCTCGGACGTCACGCTTCTTGTACGGGGCGACGGTCTGCTGCCCCGTATGGAGCCCTTCGTGGGGGAACTGGTCACCGAGTCGTTGACGGAAGCGGGCGCCTCCGTACGGATGGGCGTCTCCGTCGCCTCGGTCGAGCGCGACGGAGGCACCGGACCGGTCACGGTGGTCCTCGACAACGGCGAGCGGATCGAGGCGGACGAGATCCTCTTCGCGACCGGCCGGGCGCCGCGCACCGAGGACATCGGTCTGGACACCGTCGGACTGAAGGCGGGCTCCTGGCTGACGGTCGACGACAGCTGCCGGGTGGAAGGCAGTAACTGGCTCTACGCGGTCGGCGACGTCAACCACCGCGCGCTGCTGACCCACCAGGGCAAGTACCAGGCCCGTATCGCCGGCGCGGCGATCGGCGCCAGGGCGCAGCACGTACCCCTGCTGGAGACCGACCGCTGGGGCGCCCACACGGCGACCGCCGACCACGCCGCCGTCCCGCAGGTCGTCTTCACCGACCCGGAGGTCGCCTCGGTCGGTCTCACCCTCAAGGAGGCCGAGGACGCGGGCCACCGGGTCCGCGCGGTCGACTACGACATCGCGAACGTCGCGGGCGCCGGTCTGTACGCCGACGGCTACCGGGGCCGCGCACGGATGATCGTGGACCTCGACAGCGAGACCCTGCGCGGCGTGACGTTCGTGGGCCCGGGGGTCGGCGAACTGCTCCACTCCGCCACGGTGGCCGTCGCGGGCGAGGTCCCGATCGATCGCCTGTGGCACGCGGTGCCGTCCTATCCGACGATCAGCGAGGTGTGGCTGCGGCTGCTGGAGACGTACCGCGGCTGAGGCGACGGTCGCGCTTACGGTCCGCGCGAGGACTACGGTCGCGGCCGTGCCAGCAGGGTGCCGAAGACGATGTCGAAGAAGGCGTCGAAGGACTCCGAGGTGCGGTCGGACCGTGCCCCGACGATGGCGCCCTCCCACGCGTTGAGGACGAACCGGGCGGTCTTCGCCGTGTCCAGGTCCGCCGCCACCGCGCCGTCGCGCGCCGCTTCGGCCAGCACGTCCGTGATCTTCGCGTGCCACTGGTCCAGGCCCTCGCGTACGGCCGCGCGGATGGTCTCGCTGTGGTCGGCGATCTCCAGGCCGAAGTTTCCGAGCAGGCAGCCATGGGTGTACCCGTAGGCGGCGATCTCGTCGCGGAGGAATTCGAAGTGGGCACGCAGGCGCGGTAGCGGCGCCACGGATTCGTCCGTCAGGTCCTGGAGCCGGCGCCCCGCGCCGTAGCGCTCCAGGGCCACCACGCCGAGCGCCTCCTTGCTGGCGAAGTGGTTGTAGAAGGACCCCTTCGGTGTGCCGGCGGCGTCGGTGATGTCCTTGACGCCCGCCGCGTTGTACCCGCGGGCGTGGAACTGCGCCAGCGCGGCCTCGACCAGTTCCTCGCGCATGCTCTGCCTAGCCATCAGATGCTCCCTCCACTGCTCCCTCCACGTGAAATATGGTCGGTCGTCTTGCGGTTGTCAACCGGCCGCTCCGGCGGGGCGGCGCACTGTTTGACAGCTTCAAGACGACCGGTCATATTGGAAATGGTACAGCGAGAGGGAACGCAGCCGGATTCCTGAGGAGAGGCATCATCATGTCGACTTATCGAGCATTCGAAGTGACAGGCAACCGGAACTTCCGCCTCGTCGAGCGCGAGACCGTCGCTCCGCTCTCCGGCCAGGTGCGGATCCGGGTCGAGACGTGCGGCATCTGCCACACCGACGTCGTGGCCGTGGAGGGAATGCGCGGCGACGCCGACCAGCCCCTCGTCCCCGGCCACGAGATCGTCGGCACCATCGAGGCCGTCGGAGACGGCGTACGCACCTGGCACGTGGGCGACCGCGTCGGCGTCGGCTTCCTCGGCGGACAGTGCGGTGAGTGCGAGCACTGCCGCCGCGGCGACTTCGTCAACTGCGAGGACCAGCCCCGGACCGGAACCACCGTGGACGGCGGATACGCGGAGATCGTGTACGCGCGGGGTACGGGGCTCGTACGGATGCCGCCCGACCTGAACTCACTCGACGGCGCACCGCTGCTGTGCGCGGGCCTCACCACGTACAGCGCGCTCGCGCAGATCGACGCCCGGCCCGGGGCCCTCGTCGCCGTGCAGGGGATCGGCGGCCTCGGGCATCTCGGCGTGCAGTACGCCGCCAAGCTCGGCTACCGCGTCGCAGCGATCGCCCGTGGCGCCGAGAAGGGGCCGCTGGCCGAGCGGCTCGGCGCGGACCACTACATCGACAGCGCGAGCGAGGATCCCGGCGAGGCGCTGCTCAAGCTCGGCGGGGCGAGCGCGATCATCGCGACCGCCGCCAGCGGGGCCGCGATGTCGCCGCTGGTCCCCGGTCTCGCACCGCGAGGACAGCTGCTGGTGCTCGGCGCCGCGCCCGATCCCCTCACGGTCTCCACCTCGGACCTCATCTTCGGCACCCGCTCGATCACCGGCAGTCTCACCGGCTCCGCCGTCGAGAACGAGGACAACCTCGCCTTCACGGCGCACCGTGACATCCGGCCGATGGTCGAGACCCTTCCCTTCGCCGACGCGCCGAAGGCCTACGAGCGGATGCTGTCCGGCCAGGCGCGCTTCCGTGTCGTGCTGGACATGGGCGAGTGACGGCACGGGCACCCGCGGCGCGGCCCCGGGCTCACTCCGTACGGATGACCGCCGCCAGCGCGGCGTCCCGTACGTCCCCCGACGGGTGACGGCGCAGGGCGCGCAGAGCCGTGCGCCAGTCGTCCGGCCAGCCGAGGCGCTTGCCGATGCCGGACACCAGGGCGACGGCCAGGAGGCCGGTGGCCGGGTTGCCGGTCGTGGCCAACCGGTCGGCGACGGCCAGGACCGTGGCCGGGTCGGACGGCAGGTGGCCGGAGCCGAGCCGGCTGCGCAGGCGGTCCGCCGTTGCCGCCGCCAGGGCCGGGCGGCCGTCCGCGTTGGCCGCCAAGTCCCTCAGTCGCGCCGTGAGTTCGGGGAGATCGGCGTCCATGTCGAGGAGTGCGCGGAGCACGTCCGCGCGTGCCCAGGCGAGTGACGGCTCGTCGGCCAGCTGGGTGGCCACGGCCGCCAGCACCGGACGGGCCTCGGGCGTCGGCCGGTTGGCCAGGGGGCCCAGAAGCGCGAGTGCCCGCTGCCGGGACGGCAGGTCCCTGTCCGGTGCGGCGTCGGGGTCACCGGCGGCGATCGCCGGGAGCAGCGTCGCCAGTGTGCCGTGCAGCAGGCTCCCCGGCGCGGCCCCGCCGACAGGGTGCGGCAGCCCGGAGACGGCCAGGTTGACGATCGTCGTGGTGGCGTGCCGCCAGACCGCGCGTGACCCGTCCCCCTCGCCGAGGTCGGTGACCCGCTCGGACAGCCCCTCCACGGCCTCCGGCGCGTACCGCGCCCACTGGAGGAGCGCCCACACCCCGGCCGCCGCCGCCTTCGGGTCCGCCGACCGGCTCACGTCGCCCACCAGGCGGGCATAGCGGGGCCGGTGGACCTCCGGCAAGGACGGGGCCGCGGTCCGTACGACAGCCTGAAGTACCTGCGGCGCGCCTTCCGTGGCCGACGTGAGGACGGACCAGGTCTGCTCCTCGGAGAGCAGTTCGGTCGAGAAGGCCACGACGGTCGCCCGTACGTCGGGGTGCTGGGCCGGCGCGTGGAAGGCCGCCGAGAGCAGCGCCGCGGCCCGGGGGAGCGGCAGGTGGGTGGCCGCCAGCCGTACCGCCTCCTTCCGGCTCGTCACCTTCACGCCCTCGTCGGCGGTGAGCACCGCGCCCAGCCGCTCGGCGAGTTGGGACGGCGCGACGAAACGCGCGGCGCGGGACGCGGCGTGCACGGCGACCCGGGCGCGGTCGTCCCCGACGTGGGCCAGCAGCACGGGAAGCGCCTCCTGCGGCTCCGCCGCCCACACCAGCGCGGCCAGCGCCGCCTCGGCCAGCACCACCTCCTGGGATTCGGCGTACCGCAGCGCCAGCGCGCGCCCGTGCTCCGGGACCGTCGCGGCCGCCCGGATCGCGGCGGCGCGCCGGTGGAGCGGCTGCGACTCGTCGCCGGCCGCCGCCGCGGCCATGGCGCCCGCCGCAGCCTGCTGGCGCGGCAACCAGCGGTCGGCACAACGGAGATCGGGCAGCGGCTGACGCGTACCACTTCTGAGGAAGCGGCCGTACGGCGGCGGCCCGCCGAGCAGCACATCCAGCAGATCGGTCCGACGGGCCGTCAGAACCCTTTCCACCGGGGCGAGTACGGCCGCGGACGGTTCGAGCTCCAGAATCCTGGCCACCCGCTCGCCCCGGGTCGACGGCGGCTTGAGCCAATGGGCCGCCGCTGTGGTGAACGCGGTGTCGTCGCCGTGCTTCAGGGCGTCTTCGAGCAGCCCCTGGAGAACGGGCATCCGGTGGGCCCGCCTGCCGAGCGAGGCCGTGAGCGTGAACAGCGGCAGATGGTCGCCCTTGTCCGCCGCCGCGTCCAGCCACGGGCGCAGCGCGTCGAGCACTTGGTGCTCCTGGCCGCGCCGCAGCGTCCGGTCGAGCGCGCCGAGCCTGCCCACCCCGACATGGGCGGCGATCCGTTCCAGGGCGCTCAACGCCCAGACCACCAGGGCCTGTTCGCCGTCCACCGCGTTCTCGCGGAGCAGGGCTGTCGCCAGCTTCCGGACGGCCTCCGTGGTGGCGTCGGAGATGTCCCGCGACTCCAAGGCGTCCCGCAGGACTTGGTCCAGCGTCCGCGCGCCCTCGGCCGTGAACAGGTCGGGGCGCACATCGGCGAGCGCGCGGAGCGCGGCGCCGCGTACCGGATCCTGCTCGTTGCGCAGCCGGAGCAGCTCGGTCAGCGTCTCGTGCACGGCCGCCCGGTCCCGGGAGCGCGCGGCGTTGGCGACCAGCAGCGGCCAGGCGAGTATGCGGTCGGCCGCGTCCGGTCGCCGGGTCCCCGCGAGCAGCTCGGTCCGTGCCTCGGCGACCGGGCCGTACGCGACCAGCTCCAGGACCTCGTACCAGGATCCGCCCGTCTCACGGCGCCGGGCCGCCCACCGGCGGGCCTCCGCCCAGCGCTGTTCGCGCGGCAGCAGGGCGAGCACCGGCAGCACGTCGCGGGCGTCCACCTCGACGCCCTCCGTCACCAGGTCGAAGAAGTCGCTCCGGCGGTGCGGCGGCAGCGCCTTGAGCAGATCGAAAACAAGGTAGGGGCGGTAGTCCGCCCAGTAGCGTCCGAGCGCGGGCAGCGAGGGAGGGTCGGCGTGGACGATCCGCCGCAGGACGGACGCCGACGGCTGCGGCGGATTCGGCGGCCCGCTCCGGTCCCGCGGCAGCAGCAGCCGTACGGTGCGCTCCGCGTCGACGGCCACCAGCTCGTTCAGCCGCTGGACCAGCGCTGCCGGAAGCGGGTCGGGACCGTTCCGCTCCAGCATCGACAGCACCCGCTCGGCGCGGGCAGAGGCGGCCGCGGCCATCCCCTCCGCCCAGCGGCGCCAGGCGGCGTCGCGCTCGGAGCGCGGGCGGTCCGCGAGATCCCGCTCCGCGTGGTCGAGGACCTGATCGGGGAAGTTGAGGCCGAGCTTGGTCCAGGACTCGACGGCGTACGAGAGTTCGGGCAGCGCCGCCGCCACGAACTCCGCCGAACAGACCGGCAGCAACTTGGCCGCCGTGTAGTCACCCCACCGCGCGCGCAGCCTCGGCACCAGGCGCTCCGCCAGTGCCGTACGCCCGCTCGCGAGCACCACCTCGCCCAGCCGCTGCCGGGTGTCCGCCGAAGCGTCCTCGTACGCCGCCTCGATCGCGTCGTCCGGCAGCGGAAGCGTGCGGGCGGCCCGCAGCGCGTAGGCCCGTACCACCGGGTCCCGGTCGGTCAGCCACTCGGCCAGGAAGTCCGTGTGCCGGCCGACCAGCGCGGCGAACGCCGCGAGCCGTCGCTCGTACGTGCCGCGGACCGCCAACTCGGCGACCAGGGAGGGTAGTTCGTCACCCACTGGCAGTGAACGGACGCTGCGGGCAAGATGCTTGAGGCGGTCCGGGTACGACAGCGGTTCCAGTGCGGCCAGCAGACGGTCGACGGTGAGTGACATGACCGTGATTGTGCCGGGAGGAGTGCGGGGAGCCCAGCGGATATACGCGGGCGGTGCCGCTCCCACGTACCGTTCCGCCGGGCTCCCCGAGCACGCCCCCCTCGCGTGCTACGCGCCTGTACCGACGTACTCCCGCAGATGCCGCGCCGTGACCGTGTCCGAGTGCGCCACCAGATCGGCCGGCGTACCCGTGAAGACGATCTGCCCGCCGTCGTGCCCGCCGCCCGGACCCAGGTCGACCAGCCAGTCCGCGTGGGCCATCACCGCCTGGTGGTGCTCGATCACGATCACCGTGTTGCCCGCGTCCACCAGCCGGTCGAGCAGCGCCAGCAACTTGTCCACGTCCGCCATGTGCAGCCCGGTCGTCGGCTCGTCGAGGATGTAGACGGAGGACTTCTCGGCCATCTGGATCGCCAGCTTCAGCCGCTGCCGCTCGCCGCCCGACAGGGTGTTGAGCGGCTGGCCGAGCCGCAGATAGCTCAGCCCGACGTCGTTGAGCCGGCCGAGGATCGCGCGCGCCTGCCCCGAGGTGAAGGCGTCGTACGCCTCAGCGACCGACATCGAGAGCACCTCGCTGATGTTCTTGCCGTTCAGCCGGTAGGTGAGCACCTCGGGAGTGAACCGCTTGCCCTCGCACTCCTCACAGACGGAGGCGACGCCCGCCATCATCGCGAGGTCGGTGTAAACGAGCCCGAGACCGTTGCAGTTGGGGCAGGCGCCCTCCGAATTCGCGCTGAACAACGCCGCCTTGACACCGTTGGCCTTGGCGAAGGCCGTCCGGATGGGGCTCAACAGCCCTGTGTACGTCGCCGGGTTGCTCCGCCGCGAACCCCGGATCGGTGACTGGTCGGCCACCACCACGCCGTCCCTGTTGGAGAGATAGCCGTGGATCAGCGAGGACTTGCCCGACCCCGCCACCCCGGTGATCACGCTCAGCACACCGGTCGGGATGTCGACGGCCACGTTCTTCAGGTTGTGCAGATCGGCGCCCTCGATGGACAGCTGCCCGTTCGGCTCGCGCACCGACTCCCGCAGCCGCGCCCGGTGTTCGAGATGCCGCCCGGTCAGCGTGCCCGACGCGCGCAGCCCCGCCACGTCGCCGGTGTAGCAGATCTGCCCGCCCGCCGTACCGGCGCCGGGACCCAGATCCACCACATGGTCGGCGATCGCGATGACCTCGGGCTTGTGCTCGACGACCAGCACCGTGTTGCCCTTGTCCCGCAGCCGTAGCAGCAGATCGTTCATCCGCCGGATGTCGTGCGGGTGCAGCCCGATGGTGGGTTCGTCGAAGATGTACGTGGCGTCGGTGAGGCTGGAGCCGAGATGCCGCACCATCTTCACGCGCTGCGCCTCACCGCCGGAGAGGGAGGACGAGACGCGGTCCAGGCTCAGATAGCCGAGTCCGATCTCGACCAGCGACTCCAGCAGGTCCCGCAGATTGCCGAGCAGCGGCGCCACGGCCGGGTCGTCGATCTTCCGCACGTACTCGGCCAGATCGCTGATCTGCATCGCCGAACACTCGGCGATGTTCACACCGTTGACCTTCGAGGACAGCGCGGCGGCGCTCAGCCGGCTGCCGCCGCAGGACGGACACTCGGCGAAGACCACGGCCCGGTCCACGAACGCCTTGACGGGGGCCTGCATCGAGTCGCGGTCCTTGACCAGGACCGTGCGGTTGACCTTGGTGATGAGGCCTTCGTACGTCATGTTGTTGGAGCCGACCTTGACCTTGGTCGCGGTCTTGTGGAGGAAGACCTCCCACTCCTCTGGCGTGAAGTCCTTGAGCTTCTTGTCCGGGTCGTAGAAGCCCGAAGCGACCATGATCTGCCAGTACCAGGCGTCCACCTGGAAACCGGGCACGGTGATCGCGCCCTCGTTCAGGGAGAGTTCGCGGTTCACGAGCTGGTCGATGTCTATCTTGGACACCTGACCGATCCCCTCGCACTCGGCGCACATGCCCTCGGCGGCGTTGAAGCTGAAGGCGGTCGAGGTCCCGATGTGCGGGGTGCCGAGCCGGCTGAAGATGATCCGCAGCATGGTGTACGCGTCGGTCGCCGTGCCCACCGTGGAACGGGAGTTGGCGCCCATCCGCTCCTGGTCGACGACGATCGCGGCGCTCAGATTGTGCAGCGAGTCGACGTCCGGCCGGCCCATGCTCGGCATGAAGCCCTGGACGAAGGCGCTGTACGTCTCGTTGATCAGGCGCTGCGACTCGGCGGCGATGGTGCCGAAGACGAGCGAGGACTTGCCGGATCCCGAGACGCCGGTGAAGACCGTGAGCCGGCGCTTGGGGATGTCCAGCGAGACCTCCCTCAGGTTGTTCTCGCGGGCCCCGCGGACCTGGATCACATTGTGGCTGTCGGCGGCTGGGATGTTCACGGACTGCTCCTCGTGATTCTCGGCGAGGAGCTAGCGTACACCGTACTCAGAGGTAGTCGCACATACATTCGAAATGATACCGCTGCTCGTCCTCGTCGCGTGTCAAGTGTCGAGTGCGGGGATGTCCTGCGCGGTGGGCGGCCGTTGCAGCCTTACAGCCAGCCGTTGCGGCGGAAGCTCCGGTGGAGGACGTAGCACGCCGTGGCCATGAGAGCGACGACGGTCGGATAGCCGTACGTCCACCCCAGGCCGGGCATGTGCTCGAAGTTCATCCCGTAGATGCCGCAGACCATGGTCGGCACGGCGACGATCGCGGCCCACGCGGTGATCTTGCGCATGTCCTCGTTCTGCGCGACGGTCACCTGCGCGAGATGGGCTTGGAGGATCGAGTCCAGCAGGTTGTCGAAGGCGGCTATCTGCTCGGTGAGCCGGGCCAGATGATCGGCGACGTCGCGGAAGTACGGCCGTACGTCGGCGGTGACACCCGGCAACGTCCGGTTGGCCAGCATGTCGAGCGGCCGGTCCAGCGGCGCCACGGCCCGCTTCAGCTCCAGCAGTTCCCGCTTGAGCTGGTAGATGCGCCCGGCGTCACCCCTGCCCGCGCGGCCCGCCGATTCGTTGAAGACTTCGGTCTCGACATGGTCGATGTCGTCCTGGACGGCGTCGGCGACGGCGAGGCAGTCGTCGACCACCTGGTCCGCGATCGCGTGCAGCACGGACGACGTCCCCATCGCCAGCCGCTCGGGCGCGGCCTCCAGCCGCTCCCTGAGGGGGCCGAGCGAACCATGCCTGCCGTGCCTGATCGTGATCACGAAGTCCGCGCCCGTGAAGACCATCAACTCGCCCGTGTCCACGACTTCGCTGGTGGCGGTCAGCGTCTCGTGATCGACGTAGCGGCAGGTCTTGAAGACCGCGAACAGCGCCCCGTCGTAACTCTCGACCTTCGGCCGCTGATGCGCGTGGACGGCGTCCTCGACGGCCAGCGGATGAAGCCCGAACAACTCGGCGAGCCCCTTGAACTCGGCTTCGTCCGGCTCGTGCAGACCGATCCAGACGAAGCCCCTGCCGGACTTCCGGACCCGCCGTACGGCTTCGTCGGCCGGCCAGTCGCCCGGCTGACGTATGCCGTCCTCGTAGACCACGCAATTCACCACCGCGCTGCCGAGCGGCGACCGGGCCGGGTGGCTGAGGTCGACAGTGCTGCGGTAGACGCGCCGCACCGCCCGGCGGAGGCGACGGATCATGGGCACGAGGGGCTCCGTTCGATGGATCGGCGGCCAGTCTGCCACCACCGACCGGGCGGCGTCCCCGGTCCCCGGTCGCTCGGGAACGCGGCCGACGCCGGCGTTCCCGTCGGCTGCCGCTCAGGTGCCGCCCTCCGGCGGGGCCTCCGTGATGTCGAGGAAGACATGGTCGGCCTCCGGCCATGTCTCGACCACCGAGCGCTTGATGCGTACGCAGATCAGCTCGATGTCCTCGCTGTCGAGACCCGGCACCAGATCGATCCGGGCCGCGATGAGCGCCGAGTCCATGCCGAGCCGCATCGTCAGGAGTTGGGCGACGTTGTCGATCTCGGGCTGGGCGTCCAGGAGCGAGGCGATCCTGCCACGCAGCTCGGGATCGACTGACTCGCCGACGAGTTGGACGCGCGCCTCGGCGCCGAGCCGGTACGCGACGTACACCAGCAGCAGACCGATACCGAAGGACGCGCCCGCCTCCCAGGCCACCTCGCCCGTGATCAGATGCAGCACCATGCCCGTCATGGCGAGCAGCACACCGAGCACGGCGGTCGAGTCCTCGGCGACGACGGTCCGCACGGCGGGGTCCTTGGCGCTGTCCTTCTGCTTGCGCAGCTGATGGAGGGCGCGGAGCAGGGAGCTGCCCTCGGCGACCAGTGCGACAGCGAGGACGGCCAGGCCGACCGCGTAGCCGCTCGGCTTCTCCCCGTCGTCCGCTACCAGGGCGTGATAGCCCTGGTAGAAGGAGAAACAGCCGCCCATGACGAAGATCCCGACCGCCGCGAGCAGGGACCAGAAGTAGCGCTCCTTGCCGTAGCCGAAGGGATGACGGCGGTCGGCGGGGCGCCGGCTGCGGCGCAGCGCGGTGAGCAGGAAGACCTCGTTGGTGCTGTCGGCCACGGAGTGTGCCGCCTCCGAGAGGAGCGCGGGTGATCCCGAGAGGAGACCGCCGATGGCCTTCGCGACGGCGATGACGATGTTCGCGGCGAGGGCCACGAGGATGGTGATCCGGGTCTTGGCGTCGGCGGCGTCGGCGGCGTCGGCCGTGTCGGTTGCGTCGGAGTCCTGCTGGTTCAAGTCGGCCCCCGTCGATGAGAGTGAATCGGAACCGGCGGTCACCTGTGGAGACGGTGACCGCCGGCGCTGCGGTATGTGGAATGCGGAAATGTGCTGTTCGGGCGAGCCGGACGGTGCGTACCGGCCGCTGCGCCGCGTGTACCCCGCCCGTCCCGGCCGAATCGGTGCCGCGGCCGGACGCCCCTTCCGCAGCCGGGCGACATGCGGGCCGCGTGCTCTGCTGGCACAGTCGTCAGGGAGCGGAGGGGAGCGCGGGGGCATCCACTGGCACGACCGGAGTGAGGCGAGCGGCCATGGCGGTGAGGCATCCTGTGTTCGGGGCCCCGTGCTGGGCGAGCCTGCTGGCCCGCGACCTCGCCGACACGCAGAACTTCTACGGCGCCGTACTCGGCTGGACCTTCCGCCCGGCCAGGCTCGGCGACCAGTTCGTCGTGGCCGAGACCGACGGCGTACCGGTCGCGAGTATCGGCGCGCTGGCCCCCACCCTCCAGGTGGCCGTGGCCTGGACGCCGTACTTCGTGGTGGGCGACGTGGACGCGACAGCCTCCCGCATCAGGGAGCGCAGTGCGACGGTCGCCGTGGGCCCTCTCGCCTTCGAGATGGGGCGGGCGGCACTCGCCGCCGACCGGGACGGTGCCGTCTTCGGGTTCTGGGAGGGCGAGCCGCTGCCCGACGCCACCGTCAAACTCGGCTCACCGCCCTTCCGGCTGGAACTGCGCACCTACGACGCCATCGCCGCGGCGATCTTCTACGGCGAGGTGCTGCACTGGGCCGACGACGGCCCCGGCGGCATCGACGTCAGCTACGAGGAGGACCACGTCGTGCTCCGTACGGGGCACGGTTCCGGGCACGTCGTGGCGCGGATAAGCAGCGGCGGCATCGAGGCGGCGGTGGACCCGCATCTGCGCCCACGCTGGCACGTGTCGTTCCCCGTGGACGGCGTGAAGGCGGTCAGAGCCGCCGTCGAGACCGCCGAGGAGCTGGGGGGCGTCGTGGTCGCGGCGGAGGAGACGGCGTACGAGGACGGGGAACAGGTCACGCTGCGGGACCCCGACGGCGGGCTTTTCACTCTGACGGACCGCTGACGGGCGGACCGCTGACGGGCGGGCCGCGGATAGACCGGTCGCGGACCAGGGCGCCGGGTCCGCCCGGTAGCCGGGCCGCGAGCGGGTATGCGGCGAGGACTCGGCGACGAAGGGAATCGATCACGTGAACCAGCGACATCCGGACGGCTCCGAGGGCAACGGCTCGGCCGTCCCGAGGGATCTGCCCGACCAGCACGCCCGGCCCGGAGACGATCCGCTGGACGTGGACATCGAGGGAATGGACTCGTCCGCCGATGACGACGCCGACGAGTCCGGCGACTCGGATGATGACCTCCCCGACTCCCCGGACGAGGCCGGCGCCGGCAGGCGCGGCAACCCCAACACGGGCGGGGTGCACCCCGAGCAGCCCGTCCCCGACGAACCGTCGGGCTGACCGGCCCGGCGCCCACTTCCCCAGTGGAGGACCTCATGGCGAAAAGCACCCAGAAGCCCACGCAGAACCCCACGGCGGCACACGGCGCCGACACGGAAGTGACGGTGGAACTCAGCGGCTGTGAGGCCCAGGACGCCCACGCCGTGTTCGGCGCGCTGCGCACCGCCTTCGCCTCCGACCGCGCGTCCGACGACAGACCGCAGGAAGTGGCGGGCGCCCGCCCGACGGTGTGGAGCTCCACCTTCGACGTGTCGGAGGTACGGGAGCAGGCCGGCCCGACCCGGCTGACCAGGCCGGTGACGGCGGACATCCAGGGCGGCTACTGGGCGGTCGCCAGGCTGCAGGAGGCGCTGACCGGGGCATTCGCCGTGGAGGTGCTGGGTACGGCCGCGGGTGACCAGGAGCAGGAGGCCCAGCTGCGGCTGGACACGCGTCGTCCCTGAGGCCCCCGGCGCCCTCGGCACCCCGGGCACCACCGCCGTAAACGTGGCTTCCGGGTGTACGGGGATCCGGCCGGTTTCCTTGCTGCCTCCGCCGGACCGGCCGATCCGTCGCGGACCCACTCCGACCTGCGTGTCCATTCCCGGAACGCCGTATCGCGAGGTGTCCGGGAACAGCCGTGAGTACGGGTGGGAAGCCGAGAAGTTGCGCATTCGGCTCCGTCGGGTCAGTCTTTTCAGTGACCCAGAAGTGGCAAATGCTCACGCTTCGTATTCGGGGGTCGTTGCAACAACGAGGTGAAGCACGTGGGCCTCTGTGTGTGAGGAGCCTCGACCATGACGATTCCACTCGGCCGTTACTACGTGGTGGAATTGAACGCCTCTCCGGAGCGCGTATCGCAGATACGGCGCATTGTCGCCGCACACCTTCGACACTGGAATCTCGACCCGCACGTCGACCCGGTCTGCTCGGGCATCGACGAACTGCTGACCAACGTCCACCGTCATGTCGGTGGGGACAGCAAGTGCATGGTCGAACTCCGCTGGACCGGCCGGTATCTCACGGCCGCCGTCTCGGACAACGGTCCCGAGCTGCCCCGACTGCCGTCGGCCGGCGGCGGGGGCCTCGCCCGCCTCGCCTCACTCAGCGACAGCTGGGGCACGTGTGGCACGGAGGAGGGCAAAGTCGTCTGGTTCACCAGGAGCGTCGAGGCGCCGCAGAACGTCCTGCGTCTGCCCGTTGTCCCGGTGGGCGGGACCGACGCCGCGGCGAAGGAGCCGGCTTCGGCCCTGACCCTGGTGCCGACGTTCGTGCCGTCGCTCGCATCGGCCTGACGGCGTTCAGGACGTAAGCCGCAGCGCGTAAGCCGTAGATCGTAAGTCGTAACGCGTGACTCGTGGCGGGCCGGTTCGCCCGGAGCCGTATCACCGGCCCGTCCCAGCCCGCCCCGGCTCGCGCTTTTCGGCCCGGAAGCGACGGGTACGCGCTCCGGTGAGATCCCGCGCCCCTGTGGCGCGGAGACAAGGAGTCAGAGATGGAATCCGACCGGGGCCCGACAGGCGCCCGCAGCCGATCGGCCGAACGCGACGGCCAGTTGCGTACATGCCTGCCGGCGCGCGTCACGACACGCGAACGCGAACGTGAGGCGAGAGACGGCGGCGCGGAACGCCAGGAGACGGTGGATCAGGACTGGAATGTGGTGCGGGGAGAGGACTGAATGACTGCGCGGCTGCACATCGAAGAGACAGGCCAGACAGGACAGACAGGCGGGACAGGCGGGACAGGCCGGCCAGGAACGACGGACGAGAGCCGGACGGGCTCCGGCGCGGACGCGTGGGAATGGCTGCGGCACGCGGCCTGCGTGGGTGCCGATCCCGAGCTCTTCTTCCCGGTGGGGGATTCCGATCCCGCCGCCGAGCAGGTGGAGCGCGCCAAGGCGGTGTGCCACAGCTGCCCGGTGGAGAGCCAGTGCCTCGAATGGGCGCTCAACACCGGCCGTACGTCCGGTGTTTGGGGCGGTACCGACGAGGAGGAGCGCCGCAAGCTCCGCCGCAACGGCCGACGCAGGGTGCCCGCGCCGCGCGGCAGGCAGGCATCGGGGCCGGGCGGCACGCGCCGTCCCCGTACCCACTAGGGCGAGTTGGCGGCCCGAGGAGGCGTGAGCGCGATGAGCGGAAACTCAGGTGCCGCGGAGGAGGGGAGCGTACGGGCGGGTCGCCGGACCGTACGGATCCATCGGCCGCGGAAGGTCCTCTTCCCGGGCTCCGGCCGGTGGCCGGAGCTGACGAAGGCGGATCTCGTCGAGCACTACCGCTCCGTCGCCCGCTACATGCTGCCCGAACTCAAGGGCAGACCACTGATGTTGGAGCGGCACCCGGACGGTCTCGACGGCCCGCGCTTCATGCAGAAGAACATTCCGGGGAACTACCCCGACTGGGCGCGGCGGGCCGAGATGGCGAAGAAGGGCGGGACCGTCACGCACCCCGTGTGCGACGACACCGCGACGCTCGTCCACCTCGCCGACCAGGCGAGCATCACCTTCCACCGCTGGCTGTCACAGGTGGACCGCCCGGACTTCCCGGACCGGCTGGTGTTCGACCTGGACCCGACGGAGGACGACTTCGAGCCCGTACGCGCTGCCGCGCTGCTGCTCCACGAACTGCTCGACGAGTTGAGCCTGCCCGCCGTGCCGATGACGACCGGCTCCAAGGGGCTGCACGTGATCGTCCGGCTGGACAGACGTACGGCATTCGACGAGGTACGGGCCTTCGCCATGGATGTGGCGCGCGTACTGGCGGCGCGTGACCCGGACAGGCTGACGACGGAACAGCGCACGGACGCCCGTGGCGGCCGGCTCTATCTGGACGTCCAGCGCAACGCGTACGCGCAGACGGCCGTCGCCCCCTTCTCCGTACGCCCGAGGGAAGGTGCTCCGGTCG
Source organism: Streptomyces sp. NPDC057137 (assembly GCF_042670825.1). Lineage (NCBI taxonomy): Bacteria > Bacillati > Actinomycetota > Actinomycetes > Kitasatosporales > Streptomycetaceae > Streptomyces > Streptomyces sp. NPDC057137. The sequence continues at coordinate 42,693 of NZ_JBHUUW010000062.1, forward strand.
CGACGCCGGTCAGCTGGGACCAGGTGAAGGACCCGGCGGTCACGGCGCGGCGCTGGACGGTGGGGGACGTGCTGGAGCAGGCGCGCACCCGCCCCTGGTCCGATGTTCCGACCAGGGGCAGGTCGCTCACCCCGGCACGGCGCCACCTGGACGCCCTGCTCTAGACGCCCTACTGCACACGTCTCGCCTCGGACGCCCAGCTTCGGACGCCCTGCCTCAGGCGTTCGCCGGGAACTCGCCCGCCAGCGCGGCCGCCATCCGCAGATGCGGCCCGGCGTCGGCGTCCCGTCCCTGCCGCTCCAGCGTGCGGCCCAGCATGAGGCGCGCGTACTGCTCGACGGGGTCACGCTCCAGTACGGCGAGCAGTTCCGTCTCGGCCTTCCGGAGCCGCGCGGAGTGGTAGTAGGCACGGGCGAGCAGCAGCCGCGGCCCGACCTGCTCCGGGACCTCGGCCACGAGCCCTTCGAGGATGCCGGCGGCCGTGATGTACTCCTGGGCGTCGAAGAACTGCTGAGCACGTGCCCAGCGCTCGGCGGCGGTTCCGAAGTCGTAGTAGGTGCTGTTCACTTGCCCCTCCCTTGGTCCCCGGAGATGTCCGGTGATGTCCGGTGATTGCTTGCACCACCCCACAACACACCGAGGTTGTTGAACATTCCACTACCACCCCGACCGTTATCGCGTGGATGCTGCTTCCGGGCGCCGGACGGGATTAGGTTGGGCGCCATGAGCAATCTTGATCGTCAGGCGACGCTCTCCGTCTGCGGCGGCCGTGGCTTCGTCGTCGCCGAGCCGGTGCGTGAACTCCTCAGCCCCCGTCACGTCAAGCTCGGCGAATCCACGGAAGTACGCCGGCTGCTGCCCAACCTCGGGCGCCGCATGGTCGGCGCGTGGGCCTTCGTGGATCACTACGGCCCCGACGACATCGCCGACGAGCCCGGCATGCAGGTGCCGCCCCATCCGCACATGGGCCTGCAGACGGTCAGCTGGCTCCACGACGGCGAGGTCCTGCACCGCGACAGCCTGGGCAGCCTCCAGACCGTACGTCCCCGAGAGCTGGGCCTGATGACCTCGGGCCGCGCGATCAGCCACTCCGAGGAGAGCCCCCGCCCACACGCCCGGCTGCTGCACGGCGCCCAGCTGTGGGTGGCGCTCCCCAACGCCCACCGCGACGTGGACCCGCACTTCCAGCACCACGCGGACCTCCCCGTGGTCACGGCCCCGGGCCTGACGGCCACCGTCATCCTGGGCACCCTGGACGGCACCACCTCGCCGGGCACGACGTACACCCCTCTGGTCGGCGCCGACCTCACCCTCACCCCGGGCACCGACGCGCGACTGCCCCTCGACCCGGACTTCGAGTACGCGGTGCTGGCGATGTCGGGCGAAGCGAGGGTCGACGGCGTCCCGGTCCCGGCGGGCTCGATGCTCTACCTCGGCTGCGGCCGCACGGAACTCCCGATCCGCACGGACTCCGCGGCGAGCCTGATGCTGTTGGGCGGCGAGCCGTTCGAGGAGGAGATCGTGATGTGGTGGAACTTCATCGGGCGTTCACACGAGGAAATCGAGGCGGCGCGCAAGGACTGGATGGAGGGTCCCCGCTTCGGCGAGGTGACGGGTTACGACGGCACGCGACTGCCGGCTCCGGAACTCCCACCGGTGGCCCTGAAGCCGCGAGGCCGGGTGCGCTGACCTGGCCTGATCGATCCTGCGACGGCCCGCCGCGTGGCCTTCGCTGCGCCGCCTCACCGGACCGGCGAGGCGGCGCGGCTGTGCCTGCTGGTGGGCGCTCTCTCGGAGTGGGCGGCCGTCGCAGGTGTTGGCACCTGTGACCAGGTCTGGTCAAACACTTGCTGACCCTTTGCTGACCTCGTCCCGACGGCCGCGGCATCCACCAGCCGAGACTGCGGCCCGCTCGGAAGCGGAGATCGCGTTCGTGGGCATCGGGCCCGGGGCCGGGCGACGGCTCAAGGAAGCCGGACCCGCCGGCGCCACCCGGATCCGCGCCAAGACGGCCCGCGCGGTCGAGCCGGCCACTGTCCTGGGCAAGGCCAGTCGATCGGGGTCAGTCGCCGATGAACCACAGATACAGGTGCAGCCCGCGCTCGACGACCTGGCACAACTCGCGGGCCTGAGCGACCCATTCGCCATCACACGCGGCCGGAAGCCGGTCGAGTTCCGCCAGCAGCAGCGGCATCTGCCGCTGGTTGAACACCGCGTCCCCGTAAGGCGTCAGGGCGAAGAGCATCGGGAAATCCGCCGGGTCCAGGTCCGCAAAGGCGGAGGTCCACTCCACACCGGCCTGAGCGTGAGCCTCGATGCCTCCGCTGTCACCGCGCACCGCCAGATGAATCACCCGCCGAGCCTATCGGCGGCCACCTCGATCAGCGAAGGAATATACGACCGTGACGTCTCCTCAGGCCCCGGCCCTGCCCCGGACACTGTCGAGTGATCCCTTCGCCGCAGGATCGGTCCTGTTGATCGCTGTGCGCCAGTTCTCGTCCAGCGTGCGGTCACGCGGGTCCGGGTCCGGGACCGCCCGGCCGGCGGCGATGAACGAGTGGCAGGCGGTGACCAGGTCGAGAAACTCCACCGTCCGGGGGCCCCCGCCGTGCGCCCGTGCGTCCCGGCAGGTGTGTTAGAATTTGTCGCCGGCCTTGCCACCCCGTTAAGCCCCCCCAGCAGGTTAGTGTAAGCCCATTTTTGCACC
>NZ_JBHUUW010000063.1:0-44788 GCF_042670825.1 Streptomyces sp. NPDC057137
ACTGGGGGCGGGCCATCGCCGTCGCATTCGAACAGCGACGCTATGCTCACCTGGCGATGACGTATCAGGAAAGTCCGAAAGGCACCAGCGTGAACTACAGGGTCCAGCCAACCGCCCAGGTCGACGAGACCGCGGTGGTCGGTGACGGCAGCAGCGTCTGGGAGCTCGCGCAGATCCGGGAGAACGCGCGCCTGGGCGAGAACTGCGTCGTCGGGCGTGGTGCCTATGTCGGGACCGGGGTCCGGATCGGTGACAACGTCAAGATCCAGAATTACGCGCTGGTGTACGAGCCCGCAGAGCTGGCCGACGGTGTGTTCATCGGCCCCGCCGTCGTCCTCACCAATGACCTGAACCCCCGCTCCGTGGATCCCGACGGCAAGCTGAAGCGCGGCTCCGACTGGGAGGCCGTCGGCGTGAAGATCGCCGAGGGTGCCTCGCTGGGCGCCCGGTCGGTCTGCGTCGCGCCCGTGCGGATCGGCCGCTGGGCGATGATCGCCGCCGGCGCCGTCGTCACGCAGGACGTGCCGGACTTCGGGCTGGTCGTGGGCGTTCCGGCCCGTCGGATCGGCTGGGTCGGGCGGGCGGGCGTGAAGCTCGTGGCGCGGGACGGGGAGCCCGGCGTGTGGGAGTGCCCCAGGACCGGCGCGCTGCACGACGAGAAGGACGGCGTCCTGGCCGAGCGGGGCGCGCCCGCCCTCTGAACCGCACGCACACGCAGAACCCGTCACACACCAGACCGCCACCCACGGTGGCCTTGCAGAAGAGTGTTCGATGAAAGTCATCAGCATCGTCGGTGCCCGTCCACAGCTGGTCAAACTCGCGCCCATCGCCGCGGCGTTCGCGCGGACCGAGCATCAGCACGTCATCGTCCACACCGGACAGCACTACGACGCCGACCTCTCGGACGTCTTCTTCTCCGGACTCGGGATACCCGACCCGGACGTCCATCTGGGCGTCGGCTCCGGCAGCCACGGCGTCCAGACCGGGGCCGTACTCTCCGCCCTCGACCCGGTCCTCGAAGCCGAGCGGCCCGACTGGGTACTGGTCTACGGAGACACCAACTCCACCATCGCCGGCGCGCTCTCCGCGGTGAAGCAGCACTTCCCGGTCGCCCATCTGGAGGCGGGACTGCGGTCGTTCAACCGCCGGATGCCCGAGGAGCACAACCGCGTCCTCACCGACCACTGCGCCGATCTGCTGCTGGCCCCCACCGCCGAGGCCATGCGCCACCTCGCCAACGAGGGCCTCGCCCCGCGCGCGCAGCTGGCCGGCGACGTCATGGTCGACATCTGCCTGCGGATCCGCGACGCCGTGCTCGCCGGTGAGCACCCGGCCCCGGCGCTGCCGGAGGGGATCGATCCCAACGCGCCGTTCCTGCTCGCCACCCTGCACCGCCCGGACAACACCGACGACCCCGCCAGGCTCGCCGCGATCCTCAAGGCGCTCGGCGAACTGCCGCTTCCGGTGGCGCTGTTGGCGCACCCGCGACTGGTGGCCAAGGCGCAGTTGCACGGCATCGAGCTGAACCAGGGCTCGGTACGAGTGGGCCGGCCGCTTCCGTACGCGGGTCTCGTCGCCGGCGTCCTCGCGTCGGCCGGTGTGGTGACGGACTCCGGCGGCCTGCAGAAGGAGGCGTACCTCCTGGACCGGGTCTGCACCACCATCCGTCCCGAGACGGAGTGGGTCGAGACCCTTGAGGACGGCTGGAACCATCTGGTCCCGGACCCGCACGAGCTGGCCCCCGAGAAGTGGGCGGCGCTGGCCGTACGGTCGGCCCCGACGGCCCCGCACGGCGCCCCGTACGGTGACGGAACGGCCGCGCGACGCGTCGTCGAGCTGATGGAGCAGGCCAAGGACCGGGCGGCGATCCCCGCCCAGGCGGCCCAGGCGGCCCAGGCCGTCCACGCCTGACAGGCACAGCGGTTGTACGAGTGAGGGCCCACCCGCACGCGGGTGGGCCCTCACTCGTACGGCGAACAGCCGGCTCAGCCCGCTCAGCCGAGATGCTTCAACAGCCGCTCGTACAGCGCCACATACTTCTCCGCCTGCGCTTCCCAGCTCCACTCGTCGAGCATGCCCGGCCGGTCGTACGGCGCGGTGTAGCGGTCCCGGTCGCTCAGCACCGCCCCCACCGCCCGCGCCAGGTCCTTGCCGTCCTCGGAGCGGAAGACCTCACCGTTGCCGACCCGGTTGACCTCGTCCGACATGGCCTTCACATCGCTGACCACCACGGGCAGCCGCGCCTGCATGAACTCGAAGAACTTGGTACTCAGGGCGACTTCGTGGTTCACCGGCCCCTTGCGCAGCGGGTGGATGCCCACGTCCGCCGTCGACAGGAACCGCACCAGCACGTCGTACGGCACGTACGGCATGAAGTGCACGCGGTCCGTGGCGCCGATGCTCTCCGCCTGCTCCCGCAGCGAGCGCACGTACTCGCCGTCCAGGTTGTTGATCATGAAGGCGGCGTGCACGTCCTCCGAGAACGCCAGCGACTCCACGATCGTGTGCAGACAGCGCTGCGGCGCCGCCCCGCCGCAGTACACGGTGAGGGGGGTGTCGGGCCCGAGCCCGCACGCCTCGCGTACGTCCCTGGCACCGCCCTCCGTGGTCCAGTCCGAGGACTCGTCCTCGCCCGGCACCAGCTTCGGCGGCGCGTTGAGGGTGACGACGGGCCGCTCGTTGAGACCGTGCGAGGTCTCCAGCATCTCCGCCAGCGCCGGCGACACCGTGACCACCGCGTCGACGTAGGGAATGTGCTCACGCTCGTAGGCGACCTGCGAGGTGAGCCACTTCTTCGAGGGGGTGGCCTGCGCGAGTCCGGGCACGAACTCGTGCGCGTCGTACACGACCCGTACGTCACGGCCCGCCGCGCGGGCCCGCACCCCGGCCCGCGCCGCGACACCGATCATGCGGTAGTCATGGGCGTGGATCAGATCGGGCTGCAGCTCCTCGATCTTGTCGCGGTAGCTCAACTCGTAGCGCAGCGGCAGCGGATCCAGCCGCCGCCACGCCCTGTCCCCCATCGTGGCGCCCCAGAAGGCCATCTCCAGGCCCTCCAGCGCACCGTTCTTGTCACCCCAGGCAGCGGCGGCCGCCTTCGTCTGACGGGTCCTGGCCTGGATCGTGGTGCGCCTGACCTTGCCCGCCAACCGCGCCGCGATGAGCGGCAGTTGCTTGGTGCTCGGCGGCTTCGCGATACCGGTACGGGCGGCGGTGCCCGCACCGCGCACCTCCAACTCCGCCCAGTCGACCTTGATACGGCGGTTCTTGAGCAGCGCCTTGTCCTGGCTCTCGTACGCCAGCGGATAGCGGACACCCGTCACCCGGCGACGCAGCGACTTGCGCGGGGGCAGCCGCCGGAGCGTCAGCCGGTGGATCCGCGCCTCACCGAGCAGGTAGGTGTCGGGGCCGGTCGCCGGCGCGCGGCCTATGAGATGGACCTCCCACCCCGCGTCCGCCATCGACCGTGCGTGCTTCTGGACCCGTGAGTCACCGTCGATGGTGTTGTCGACGAGCATCACGACTCGTCCGGGGCGACGCTCTGGCATGTCTCTCGTTCCTCTGCTCAACGCTCAGCCGCCGATGACGACGCGGCGTACGCCGCGCCAGGCATCCGGGTCGGTGGTACGGCGGCCGTCGACCAGCACCGTGACGTCCGGCAGGTCGGCCGGCTTCAGGTCGCGGTACTCGACGTGGTCCGCCTGGAGCACCGCGGCCGTGACCTTCTCGCCCTCGTGCGGGGGCAGGCCGTGCGCGGTCAGCTCCTCGGACGTGTACATCGGGTCGGAGACGTACGGCACGGCGCCGCGCGCCCGCAGCGCCTCGACCGTCGGGAAGACGCCCGAGAACGCCGTCTCCTTGACGCCGCCGCGGTAGGCCGCGCCCAGCACGAGCACGGCCACGCCGGTCAGGTCGCCGTACGCCGCGGCCAGCAGGTCCACCGCGTACTCGGGCATCGCCGCGTTCGCCTCGCGCGCCGAGCGCACGACGGTCGCCGCCGGGTCGTTCCACAGGTACATCCGCGGGTAGATCGGGATGCAGTGGCCGCCGACGGCGATGCCGGGCTGGTGGATGTGGCTGTACGGCTGGCTGTTGCAGGCCTCGATGACCTTCTTGATGTCGATGTCGTTCTGGTCGGCGAAGCGCGCGAACTGGTTCGCCAGGCCGATGTTGACGTCGCGGTACGTGGTCTCGGCGAGCTTCGCCAGCTCGGAGGCCTCGGCGGTGCCGAGGTCCCAGACGCCGTTCTCACGCGGCAGGTCCTCGCGTACGTCGAAGTCGAGCACGGCCTCGTAGAAGTCGACGCCGTGCTTGGCCGACGCCTCGTCGATGCCGCCGACGAGCTTGGGGTAGCGGCGCAGATCCGCGAACACCCGGCCGGTCAGGACGCGTTCGGGCGAGAAGACGAGGTGGAAGTCCTCGCCGGGGGTGAGCCCCGAGCCCTCCTGGAGCATCGGCGCCCAGCGGGTGCGGGTGGTGCCGACGGGCAGGGTGGTCTCGTAGCTGACGAGGGTGCCGGGCTTCAGGCCCTTGGCGATCGCCTTCGTCGCGGAGTCCATCCAGCCGAAGTCGGGCACGCCGTCGGCGTCCACGAAGAGCGGGACGACGACCACGACGGCGTCGGACTGCGCGACGGCGGCGGCGGCGGCGGTGGTGGCCGTGAGCAGCCCGGCGTCGACGGTCTGCTTGAGTTTGACGTCGAGGTCGTGCTCACCGGGGAAGGGCTCCGTACCGGCGTTGACCAGCTCGACGACCTTCTCGTTGACGTCGGCGCCGAAGACGCGGTGGCCCTTGACGGCGAACTGCACGGCGAGCGGCAGGCCGATCTTGCCGAGCGCGACTACACAGATATTCATCGGATTACTTTCCTCTTGAACCGGGGCAGCAGGCTTCGTACCCGCGCGCGGAAGGATGGTGTCGGCTCCCACAGCGGAGCCGTGGTGATCACCAGTCGCCCCTTGGGATTCACATTGGCCGACGCCCGGTACGGGACGGCGTCGCCCCAGCGCCTGGCGAGCGGCATCGGCAGGCCGCGGGTACGGACCGGGATCTCGTACGTGGAGCCGGCGACGTCCACGTAGACGCGGGCGCCGAGTTTGGTCCTGACGGGCGGCAGGGGAATGCGGGCGGTGAGCACAGTGCCGGTGCCGTCCGGTGCCGGGGTGCGGACGAACTCGCCCACCGGCGCCGGAAGTTTGGCGTCCGAGGGCAGCCGCCTGCTGTTCCCCACGCTCTTGGGCAGGGCGCCGGCCCGGAGACGTACCACGGCCGAGCCCGTGTCGCCCAGGACCGGAATCCGCACCGTGACGGCGAGGAACAGGTCTTTGCCGTCCCGCTGTTCCCACTCGGCGGCCAACAGCCGCGTGCCGTCGCCGAGTCGGCCGGTGATGGGGCCGAGCAGCTGGAACGCCCGGAGTGCCGCCTCGTCGTCCGACGCCCGGAAGCCGGGGTACGCGGCGTAGGCGCGACCACCGTCGAGGTAGGTCGGCGGCAGGGCACCACCCGCCGTATCGGCGCGGACCAGTTCCGTGAGCGCCCGGGTGTCCCGCCGGAAGATCCAGTGGAAGCGGAGCCGCTGGGGAACGGCGACTCGGTCCTGCACCCGTACGAACAGGGCTTTGTAGTACTCCTCCAGGAAGTCGGCCGTCGCCCGAACGCACTCCTCGCGCCTCACCGGATCCATGGCGAGGTAGTTCTCGCCGAAGATCCAGGCCAGGTCCACCTTCAGCAGCCTGAGCGCGAACTCGTCGTACAGCTCACCCGGGCCGGCGAGCCGGTCCAGCAGGTCGAGAACGTGCCGGCAGACCTGCAACCGGTCCTCGAACCTGGCCCGGTAGGTGATGTTGCTGTCGTCCGGCCGCCGTACCGCGTAGTAGCAGTCGTAGTCCGCCACGACCGAGACGGTCGTGGCGTGCACGTACGCCTCCAGCGTGAAAGGCATGTCGCTGCTGACGGGCAGGCCCTCGGAGAAGCGCATGCCGTGCTTCTCGACCAGGGCCCGCCGGTAGAGCTTGGTGTTGGAGATCGCGTACAGCGCGCCCGAGCCGACCAGTTCGATCTTGTCCTCGGTGCTCCGGAAGACCGCGCGAGGCACCGACCGGTCCCCCACCGCCACCATCTTGCCGATGACGACGTCCGACTCGTTGCGGTCGGCCATCGCGACCATGCGTTCCAGCGCTTCGGGACCCAGATAGTCGTCCGCGCCGGTGAAGAACACGAAACGGCCGGACGCCTCGTCGAGAGCGCGGTTGCTGGGGCCCGCCGGGCCGCCCGAGTTGGCCTGGTGCAGGACCTTGACCGTGCCGGGGTGGAGCGCGGCGTAGCGGTCCAGCTCCTCCCCGCTGCCGTCGGTGGAACCGTCGTCGACCGCGATGATCTCCATCCGGTCGTGGCCGATGGTCTGCCCGACCAGCGAGTCGAGACACTCGGTGAGGGCGGGCATCGTGTTGTACACGGCCACCACAACCGTGACGTCGGGGATCGTCGTCATCGTCTGGGCTCCGGCTTCTTCCGGTTCGGGACCAGTGAGGTGTACAGCCCGTCGAGCGCCTCCGCCTGCGCCTCCCACGTCCACGCGTCCAGCAGCCCCGGCTTCTCGTACGCGGCCCGGTACGGTTCCGGGTCGGCCAGGACCTGCTTTATCGCGCGGGCCAGGTCGTCTATGTCCTGGGCGGTGAAGACCTCGCCCTGGCCGGTGGACCGGGTGACCTCGGACATCGTCTTCACGTCGCTCACGACCAGCGGCAGCCGCGCGTGCGAGTACTCGAAGAACTTCGTGATCAGCGCGATCTCGTGGTTCGGCCAGTGGTGGATCGGGATGCACCCCGCGTTCGCGGCCGACAGGAAGCGCACGACCTGCCAGTGCGGCACGTACGGCACCGTGTGCAGCCGGTCGCCCGCGCCCAGCTCGGCGGCGCGCGCCAGCAGGGTCTGCATGTAGGGGGACGTCGGGTTGGGCACCACGAACGCGATGTGGACGCCGTCGAGCTTCGGCAGCGTCTCGACCAGGTCGCCGAGGCCGCGCTGCGGGCCCGGTGAGCCGCTGTAGACGATCAGCGGGACGTCGGGGCCGATGCCGCACAGCTCACGCAGGTCCGGCGTCGGCTCCGGCTCGCCGTCGGTGTCCACGGCGACGCGGGTGACCGCGTGCGCCTCGGCGTCCGCCGGGCGGTCCGGCGCGTTCAGCACCACCGTCGGCCGCTCCGTCAGCCCGTGCCGCTCGATCAGCAGGTCGGAGAGCCCCTCCGAGACCGTGACCACCGCGTCGGCGTACGGCGCGTACTCGCTCTCGTGCGCCGTGTTGCCCGGGATCCAGTGGGCGTTGTCCTCCCACGGGCGCACTCCGGGCAGGAACTCGTGCGCGTCCCAGACCAGCTTCACCGACCGGCCGGCGGCCCTCGCCCGGACCGTGGCCCGCGCGCCGACGCCCAGCATGCGGAAGTCGTTGGCGTGGATGAGGTCGGGCTTGAGCGCGTCGATCTCCGGGCCGTACGTCAGCTCGTAGTCCCACAGGGCGGGTTCGAGCCTGCGCCAGGCGCGCTTGCCCTTGACCGCGGTCCAGGACGCGGTGAACAGCCGGTCCAGCGGACCGCGCAGCCGGCGGCCGGCCTGCTGGGCCGCCTTGCTGTGCCGCGACCGGAGCCCGACCCAGCGCTGCACGATGTTGGAGACCGGTCCGGCCACCCGCAGGCGTACGCCTTCGACCTGGCGGAACAGCGGGGTGCCGACCGCCCCCGGTGCCACCTTGAGCGCGGCACGGCGGGTCGCGACGTCCGCGCGCCACGCCTTGGCCCATTGCCGCCGGTACGCGGCGATCGGGCCGGGCGGGTAGGCGAGCGGGCGGCGCAGCAGGGAGCGGTGACGTTCGGCGTGGCGCTTGGCGAGCGGAGCCTTCAGCGGCAGCAGCCGGACCTCCGCGTCGCCGAGCTTCCAGCTGCGGCCCTTGCCGGTGCGGACCAGCCCGAGCAGGGTGACGTCCCAGCCGGCGGCCGCCGCGGACTCGGCCGCCTTCTGTACCCGCGAGTCGCCGTCGACCTTGTTGTCGACGAGCATGACGATGCGCCCCTTGCCGGTCATGTCACCACCGACACTCTGCGTATCCATCAACTGCCTTTCTGAACCGGTCACTTGAGGAAGCTGGTGCGGACCTGCGCGGACCTGCGCGGTCCGGTGCGGCCCCCGGGACTCCGCCCCCGTCCTCCCGCCCGTCGAGGGCGTCAAGGAAAAGCGGCGGGTAACCCGTTAGAGGGAACCGAAGGCGTCGAGGTTTCAGCCGGGGACGTATTCCGTGTCGAGCCGGACGGTCATGCCGTTCGCGGCCGACTCCAGCAGGGACGCCGCCACCTCGACCGTGCGCAGCCCCTGCCGCAGCGTGCAGATGTCGTGCGACTCGCCCAGTACGGCGTCCCGGAACAGCTCGTGCTCCACCAGCAGCGGCTCGCGCTTGGGGATGGCGTAGCGGATCATGTCGCCCTCGGCCACGCCGCGGAACGCGCGCAGCGCCTCCCACTCGGTGGTCACCGCCGCGTTGGAGTAGAAGGTCAGGTCGGCGGTGAGCGTGTCGGCGATGAAGCAGCCGCGCTCGCCGGTGACCGACGTGAAGCGCTCCTTGAGCGGGCTCAGCCAGTTGACCAGGTGGTTGACCATCGTGCCGTCGGAGAGCCGGCCCACGGCGGAGACCATGTCCTCGTGCGGGCGGCCGCTCTTGGAGACCGTGTGGGCGGAGATCGAGGTGTACGTCTGGCCGGTCACCCAGCCGGTCAGGTCGATGTCGTGGGTGGCGAGGTCCTTGACGACGCCGACATCGGCGATGCGGTGCGGGAACGGGCCCTGACGGCGCGTCACCACCTGGTACACGTCACCGAGTTCACCGGCCTCCAGCCGGGTGCGGAGGCTGCGCAGCGCCGGGTTGCAGCGCTCGATGTGGCCGACGCCGGCGACCAGGTCGCGCGACTCGAAGGCCTCGACCAGACGGCGCGCGCCCTCGACGGTGTCGGCGAGGGGCTTCTCGATGAGCGCGCTCACCCCGGCCTCGGCGAGCTGGAGGCCGACCTCCTCGTGCAGGGCGGTCGGGCAGGCGATGACGGCGTAGTCGACGCCGATCGCGAGCAGTTCCTCGACGGTGTCGAGGACGGGCGCGCCCTGCGCCAGTCCGTTCTTGTCGCCGAGCGGGTCGACGACCCCGACGAGCGAGACGCCGTCGAGACCGGCCAGTACGCGTGCGTGGTGGCGCCCCATCGAGCCCAGGCCGATCAGGCCGGCGCGCAGTCCCCCAGTGGTCACAGCTTCTCTCCCAGCTCGTTCACGGCGGAAACGATTCGCTCCAGCTCGGACTTGGACAGCGAGGGGTGCACCGGCAGCGAGACGACCTCGGCGGCCGCCCGCTCGGTCTCCGGCAGATCCCAGTTGCGTCCGGCCTTCTGGTCCGGCTCCCAGAACGGCCGCAGCCGGTGGATGGGAGTCGGGTAGTACACGGCGTTGCCGACGCCGGCCTCGGTGAGCTTGGCCATCGCGGCGTCGCGGTCACCGGTGATCCGGACGGTGTACTGGTGGTAGACGTGGTACGCGCCGTCGGCGACCGGGGGCGTCACCACACCGGGCGCGGTGATGTTCTCGGTCAGGTACGCGGCGTTGGCCCGGCGCTGCTCGGTCCAGCCGGGCAGCTTGCCGAGCTGTACGCGGCCGATGGCGGCGGCCACGTCGGTGAGGCGCATGTTGGCGCCGACGATCTCGTTCGCGTACCGCTGCTCCATGCCCTGGTTGCGCAGCAGGCGCAGGGTGCGGGCGACCTCGGCGTCGCCGGTGGAGATCATGCCGCCTTCGAGCGAGTGCATGTTCTTCGTCGGGTAGAAGCTGAAGGTGCCGCCGGAGCCGAAGGCGCCGACCGGCGTGCCGTGCAGCGACGCGGCGTGCGCCTGGCAGGCGTCCTCCACGACGGCGAGCTTGTGCTTGTCAGCGATGGGCATCAGCTTGTCCATCGAGGCCGGGTTGCCGTACAGGTGGACCGGCATGATCGCGGCGGTGCGCGGGGTGATCGCGGCCTCGACGGCGGCCGGGTCGAGTCCGAAGTTGCCGGGCTCGATGTCGGCGAAGACGACGTCGGCGCCGACGAGCCGTACCGCGTTGGCGGAGGCGGCGAACGAGAACGACGGCACGATGACCTCGTCACCCGGGCCGATGCCGAGGGCGAGGAGCAGCAGGTGGAGCGCCGACGTGCCGGAGTTCACGGCCACGCAGTGGCGGCCGGCGACAAGCTCGGCGAAGCCCTCTTCGAACGCGGCCACCTCGGGGCCCTGGACGACCCGGCCGGTACGCAGTACGCGGACCGCGGCCTCGATCTCTTCTTCCCCGATGACCGGGCGGGCAGCGGGGATCGGCTGCACTTCACTGCTCGACATGGACGTCGTCCTCCTTGAAACACCGCGAAAGCTCTCTGTGGCAGAGGCCAGGAGTGCAGCGGGCGTCTCACGAGGCCGCGTGTACCCCTACGGCGCGATGGCCGACGCCCTGCCGAGGAATGTGGGACCGCTGTCCCTGTACGGGCCGGTCCCCGACCGCAGGTTCCGGGCGGGGACTGTCGACGGCGGGGACCGCCAGTCACATTATCAGGGATTTCCGGTGGAATTTCGGTCGTGTTAACCGCCATTCGCATCAATTCCGAAACAAAAAGGCCCGTGCCCGCCACTGGATTCCCAGGGGCGGGCACGGGCCGTTCAACCGGCGATCACCAAACGTTCAGCTTGACAACTCACCCATCAGTGGCCACCGACACCGCGGGGGCCGACTGCTCGGCCGCCGACGTCTTCTTGGCCACGGACTTCGTGGTCGTCTTCTTCGCCGTGGTCTTCTTGGCGGCGGTCTTCTTGGCCGCCGTCTTCTTCGTGGCCGCCTTCTTCGCCGTGGCCTTCTTCGCGGTCTTTCGAGCCGCCTTCTTGGCCGGAGCTGAAGATTCCGCATTGCTGTCGTCGCCGGACTCGCCGGACTCTTCGGCGTGTCCCGGGGATTCGGCCGATTGGCCGGACTCGGCTGCCGAATCCACCACCAGGACGGCCGCCTCCTCGGCGCCCGTCGGCGAACCGGCCGGGGCCGACGCCTTACGGGTCGCCCTGCGGCGCGCCCGCGGCGGTGCCGCCTCGGGCGTGTCGGTCACGGGCGTGTCGCCGACGGGGGCGTCGGTGCCGGCCTCGGGCCGTACGGCCTCCGGCTCCGCAGCGACGGGCGCCGCCGACTGCTCGACGACGACCTCGGCCGCCCGCTCGGCGGCCTGGTCGGACCCGCCCGTCTTCGGCGAGCCGGCCGGAGCCGACGCCTTACGGGTGGCCCGGCGGCGGGTACGGCCCTGCGGAGCCGCCTCCTCCACGTCGACCTCGGGCTCGGCGACCGGCACGGACGAGGCGACCGGCGCCGGCACCTCGGCCGGCTCGTCGGCCGCCCGTACCTTCGGCTCGGGCTCCGTCGACCTCGGCGAACCGGCCGGAGCCGACGCCTTGCGCGACGCCCGGCGGCGCGAACGCCCGCCACGCGCGGCCGTCTCGGCCTCCGCGACGCTGCTGTACAGCTCCTCGTCGGGCACGAACTCCGGCGCGGGCAGCGCGACCGGGGCGGCGGCCTCCGCCGCCACCTCGGCCTCGGACTCGGACTCCGCGTCCGTCAGGACATCGGCCGCCGTCTCGTGCTCGTGGTCGTGGTCATGGCTGTGGTCGTGGTCCGCACCGGACCCGCCGCGGCGCTTCTTCGCGCGCTTGCCGTTGCCGCCACCGCCGACGTTGCCACCGCCGCCACCGGAGCTGGTCGGCTGCTCCATGTGGACGATGACGCCGCGCCCGTTGCAGTGGACGCAGGTCTCGGAGAACGACTCCAGCAGACCCTGGCCCACCCGCTTACGGGTCATCTGGACCAGGCCGAGCGACGTGACTTCGGCGACCTGGTGCTTCGTACGGTCCCGGCCCAGGCACTCCAGCAGTCGCCGCAGCACCAGATCCCGGTTCGATTCGAGGACCATGTCGATGAAGTCGATGACGACGATGCCGCCCAGGTCGCGCAGCCGCAGCTGACGCACGATCTCCTCGGCCGCCTCCAGGTTGTTCCTGGTGACGGTCTCCTCCAGGTTGCCGCCCTGGCCGGTGAACTTCCCGGTGTTGACGTCGACCACGATCATGGCCTCGGTCTTGTCGATGACCAGCGAGCCACCGCTCGGCAGCCAGACCTTGCGGTCCAGCGCCTTCATCAGCTGCTCGTCGATCCGGTACGAGGCGAAGACGTCGACCTCGCTCGTCCAGCGGTTCAGCCGGTCGGACAGGTCGGGCGCCACGTGCGCCACGTAACCGTGGATGGTCTGCCATGCCTCGTCACCGCTGACGATGACCTTGGTGAAGTCCTCGTTGAAGATGTCGCGCACGACCCGGACGGTCATGTCCGGCTCACCGTAGAGAAGGGTCGGGGCGTTGCCGCTCTTCGCCTTCTTCTGGATGTCCTCCCACTGCGACTGGAGGCGCTCGACGTCGCGGCGCAGCTCGTCCTCGCTCGCGCCCTCGGCGGCCGTACGGACGATGACGCCCGCGTCCTCGGGGACGATCTTCTTCAGGATGGTCTTCAGCCGCGCCCGCTCGGTGTCGGGGAGCTTGCGGCTGATGCCGGTCATCGAGCCCTCGGGGACGTACACGAGGTAACGGCCGGGCAGTGAGACCTGGCTGGTGAGACGCGCGCCCTTGTGGCCGATCGGGTCCTTCGTCACCTGGACGAGGACCGACTGGCCGGACTTGAGCGCGGTCTCGATACGGCGCGGGCCGTTGGCCATGCCCAGCGCCTCGAAGTTGACCTCACCGGCGTACAGGACGGCGTTGCGTCCCTTGCCGATGTCGACGAAGGCGGCCTCCATGGAAGGCAGTACGTTCTGCACCTTGCCCAGGTAGACGTTGCCGACGTAGCTGGTGGCCTGCTCCTTGTTGACGTAGTGCTCGACGAGCACGTCGTCCTCGAGAACGCCGATCTGGGTGCGCTCGCCGTTCTGGCGGACGACCATCACGCGCTCGACGGCCTCGCGGCGCGCCAGGAACTCCGCCTCGGTGATGATCGGCACCCGGCGGCGGCCCTGCTCGCGGCCTTCGCGGCGGCGCTGCTTCTTCGCCTCCAGACGGGTCGAGCCCTTGATGGACTGGACCTCGTCCACGCCGGTGCCGGGCTCGGTGTCCTTCGTACGGCGCTCGCGCGGCTCACGGACCTTGACGACCGTGCGCTCCGGGTCGTCCACACCGTTGTTCTCGTTGTCGGAACCACCGTCACCGCTGCGACGGCGCCTGCGGCGACGCCGCCGGCTGCTGCTGCTTCCGCCGCCCGACTGGTTGGCGGAGTCGTCGTCGTCCTGCTCGTCGGAGTCGGCGGCGTCCGTGTCGGAGCCGTCCTCGTCGTCGGTGTCGGCGGCGTGCTTCTTGCCGCGGTCCTGGCCCCGCTCCTCCGGCGCGTCGTCGGAGTGCTCGTCCGACTGCTCGTCGGCGTCGGCGGACTCACCGCGGCGACGGCGACGGCCGCCCCGGCGGCGGCGCCGCGACGGACGGTCGAACTCGTCGGAGTCCTCGGACTCGGCGTCGGCGTCGGGCTCGTCGCTCTCGGCGGAGTGCTCGGTGTCGTGCTCGTCGTCGGCGTCCCGCGCGGCGGCGGGGGCCGGTGCGGGCGCGGGCTCGGCGGCTTCGGCGGACTCACCGCGGCGACGGCGCCTGCGGCGGCCCGAAGGCTCGGGGGCGGGCGCGGCGACGGGCTCGACGGTCGTCTCGTCCTCGATGTCGAGGTCGTCGTCATCGTCCTCGACGTCACCGGCGGCGGCCATCGCGGCGGCCGTCTCGGGGGTCTGGAACATCGGCTCGGCGAAGACGGGCGCCTGGAAGACGGCCACGGCGGGCCGGGTGGCGCGCCGACGCGACGACCGCTCGGGCGCGTCGCTCTCCTTGTCCTTCGCGGCGGACGGCGCGGAGCCGTTGCGCTGCTCGGCCTTCCTGGCCTTGGGCTCGGACTTCGACTCGGCCTTCGGCTCCGCCTTGGGCTCGGCGGTGAACTCCGGCGAGCCACCACCCCTGCGGCGCGTCCGGCCACGGGTGGCGGCCTTCTCGGCCGCCTCGACGCCCTCCTCGTCGGCGGTGATCTGCGTGACGGCGTTCGCGGGGAGCGTCTCGCCCTGCGCGCTCGCGTCGGTGTCCTCGTCGTCCACCTCGGCGGGCGCGGGAGTGGTCGCCGGTGCGGTCACCTTGCGGGTCGCACGGCGGCGGGCACGGGGCGGAGCGGCCTCGTCGGCCACCGGCTCGGCGGCGGGCGCGGGGGCGGTCTCCGGAGCGGTATCGGCCACGGGCTCGACGACCGGCTCCGCGACGCTCTCGGCGGGAGCGGCGACCTTACGAGTCGCACGGCGGCGGGCACGCGGCGGAGCGGCCCCGTCGGCCACCGGCTCGGCGACGGCCTCGGGGGCGGCGGCCTCGACCACAGGTTCGATCACCGGCTCGGCGACCGTCTCGGCGGGAGCGGCGACCTTACGGGTCGCACGGCGCCGCGCACGCGGCGGAGCGGCCTCGTCGGCCGCCGGCTCGGCAAGGGTCTCCGGGGCGGCTGCCTCGGGTGCGGGGTCGGCCACGATCTCCACGGGAGCGGTGGCCTTACGGGTGGCCCGACGGCGGGCACGCGGCGGCGCCGCCTCGTCGGTGCCGGCGGCGGGCTCGGAGGTCTCCTCCGGCACGCTCGCCGTGACCTTCGCCCCCTCGGCGGCCTCGGCCGCCGCGGACGGCGGTCCCGCCGGACGTGACGCGGCGCGGCGCCTGCGGCGCGGCGGCAGCGTGTCGCTGGGGCTGTTCAGTTCTTCTTCGGTGTCCCGGGTCGTACCGGGTTCATTCTGGGACATGCGGGCGGTTCTCCCGTCACGCTCCCGGGCGCCACGCCTTGATCCGGTCCGGCCGCGGCCCGCGCTGAGGCGCGAATGCCGCCGTCCGGGGCGCGGGCGCCGCACAGGAGCTGTTATGTCTGGGTCGCCGGTTCCGTACGTACGCGTCGTACGTACGGCCTGGCGAAAGTCTTCGTGGTCAGCGCGCCGCCCGGCCCAGGTGGCTCCCGAGGCGGATTCGAGGGCAGCGCTACAACAACCGTCCTACGCGGAGACCGCACCTTCCGGAGCCTTCGCGGCGGCGGGTCCGGCGGCCATGGATGAGCCTGCCGTGACTGCCTCGCGGTCGGGCGCGAGCGGGTCGGTCACCGTTCCGGACTCCTCGTCGAAGAGCCCCTGCGCCAGCCTGGTCACCGCTGCGGGGACCGGCGGCGCCAGGTCGGCCACAGCTCGGAGACCGGAAAGGACGTCGTCGGGTCGAACGGCGGGTGTCATGTGCCGAACTACCAGCCGCAGTATCGCACAGCGCTCGGCCCCCGGCCTATCGGCCTGTGGAGGAAGGGTTCGCAGGTCGACCACGGCTTCCCGGGCGTCGAAGGTCCGCATGCCGTTCTTCGCACGCCGTTCGACCTCCACCACCTCGGCGGCCAGGAAGGCGGTCACGGCCCGCTCGGCCTCTTCGTGGTCCACACCGTCGAGCCGCAGCTCCCACTCGGAGGCGGTCAGCCGGTCGGCGAGACCCGATGTGCGGGCCTCGACGGCGTCGATGATGTCGAGCCCGGTGGGCAGCGACTCGTCGAGCAGTTCGCGCAGTGCGGCGGGATCACGCGTCGCCGCCAGGGCGATCTCCAGGTACTCGGCCTCGCTGCCCGTGCCGGTGGGTGCGGCATTCGCGTAGCTGACCTTCGGGTGCGGGGTGAAGCCCGCGGAGTACGCCATGGGGACGTCGGCGCGGCGCAGGGCCCGCTCGAAGGCGCGCTGGAAATCGCGGTGGCTGGTGAACCGGAGGCGGCCACGCTTGGTGTAACGCAGTCTGATGCGCTGCACCGTCGGCGCGGGCGGGGGGCCTTCGGGCTGTCGCTTGCCCAGTGGTTCTTCTCCTCGGTGCGGGGTGCGCGCGGTGGCGCACACCCTCGGACGCGCGGCCGACCGGGCGGTCGGCCCCGGAAACCCGGCTCACACCTGCTTGCGCAGGGAGATCTCGGGTGCGGGTACCGCGCCGGGGACGGTTGTTGTACTACCCAGCGTACGCGCCCCGTCGACCGGCACCTTCACAGGCTCGGCCGGGCGGGGAGCGCCGACCAGGGCGCGCCAGGCGTCCCGGCGGGTCTGCCGGACGGTTTCCCCGGCGGAGCGCAGCGCGCTCCTGACCGCCCGGCCCGCTTCGGCGGCCGCCTGCTTGGCCGGGGCCCACACGTGGTCGCGTACGGCATGGCCGACCGGGGTGCAGACGTCCCGGTAGAACCAGCTCACGGGCTGCCCGATCAAGACCCAGGCCAGCCATTTCAGCGCCCGGCCGACCGCGCGCGAGATCTGTCCGGCGATCCGCCAGGCGACGCCGACGGCGTCGGCGATCTCACGGCCGACGGGGGCGAGGACCGTGCGGTAGAGCCAGCCGAGCGGGGTGATCAGCAGGGCGCCGACGAGCCATCCGAGCGCCTTCCAGACACCGCCGACGGCCAGCACGACGCCTCTGACGAGCCCCACGAGCAGCCAGGCGATGCCGTGGCCGATCGGGGTGAGCACCTGCCGGTAGAGCCACACCGCCGGCACCACGAGCCCGTAGTGCACCACCGGCACCAGCACATAGCGCCACAGAGCCACCCAGGGCCAGACGAACAGCGCCTTGCCCAGCCACCCGAGGACGAGACCCAGCACCCGCCCGGTCGGCGTGAGCAACGTCTCGTAGAGCCAGGAGCAGACGAAGGCGATGCCGTGGCCGATCGGGGTGAGGACCTTCGCGTACAGCCACACCACCGGCACCACGACGCCGTACCGCCACAGCGCCACCCACGGCCACACGAACAACGCCTTGCCCAGCCACCCCAGCGCGCGCCCGAGCGGAACGAGCAGCGTCTCGTACAGCCAGGAGCAGGCCAGCCCGATCCCCCGTCCGACCGGCCGGAACAGGGCCCGGTGCAGCGCCCGCGCCCCGGCGGCGATCAGATCCCACACCAGGCGCACCGGGACGACGAGCACGAGTACGACGATCCGGACCGGAATCCGGATGGCCGTGGTCAGACAGCCCTCACCCGGCTCGTACGGCTCGGGTGCCGGCGGTGCCATCGGTGTCGGCGTCTTCTCCAGGTCCATGCCTCACAGGACGCCCCCGACGCCCGCCCGGATCCCGGATCGGCGCCGCACACCACGTTCGTGCCCGATTCGAGACCGGGCACCGCGGCCCCGCCTACGGTTCGACGATGTGCCGCAGATAGGTGTGCGGGTCGGCGAGGTAGCGGCGCCAGTGATCCACGACGCCGAGCTCCCGCCAGACGACCCTTCGCATACCGTGCTCACCGACCTCGATGATGTCCGCGCCCGGCAGTGCGGTCAGCAACGGGGAGTGCGTGGCACAGATGACCTGGCCGCCCTCCTTGGCCAGCCGGTCGATGTGCCCGATCAGCTCAAGGCACGAAGAGAAGGAGAGCGCCGCCTCCGGCTCGTCCAGAACATAGAGCCCGGCGTGCAGGAACTTCCCGCGGAACGCCCCGAGAAAGCCCTCACCATGACTGACCTGGTCCGGCGAGAACCCCTCCCTGCCCAGGGCGTCCCGCGCGGTCTCGGCACGCAGGAAGAAGCCCTTGCGGGCCGACCAACTGGTGGCCATACGACGCCCGCGCCCTGAGGCTGCGTCGAATTTCATGCGCTCGCCGAGGGTCGACTTGCCGCGCGGGGAAGCGTAGCGCCAGTCGTGGGAGCCCCCGTAGGAGTCCAGGCCGAACCCCTCCGCCAGCGCCTCGACCAGGGTCGACTTCCCGGAGCCGTTCTCACCGACCAGAAAAGTCACCGGTGCGGTGAACCGCAGCCCTTCGTCGAGCAGTTGTCGGACGCAGGGCACCGACCAAGGCCAGGCTTCCTCGTCGTACGAGGAGAGATGGGCATACGCGCGTTCGATAATCACGCAACCAGTGTCGTTTGCTCTCGTCACCTGTGCTGCGTCGTCGCGAGACGCAGCGCCCGTCCGCATGACGACGGCCAAGTGGCGGCGGGGCCCCAGGAAGACCGAGCAGGTTCGGGCTCACCCCGAACATCGCGTGAAGGACCTTCCATGCACGCACCCTTGGCATGGGCGGCCGGGCTGCCGCCGACGAACTGACGAACAGTCACAGTGACTGCCACGCCGAAAACTTCGGTAGGCGCCCGGCTTGCGAGAACGGCCCCGAGTGCAGATCAGCAACGAGTCACCGCTCGGGGCCGCCCAGTCTCGACCATCAGCTGCGGGAACAGTGCCATCACCGAATGCCCCGGCCAGGGGGGACGCGAGACTTGCTCACATTCAGCGAGTCGGCCGACCCGTCGGCCCTGCCCTGCTGTGGCAGCAGCGCGGTGGGCGGGGGCACCTCAGCCGCTTGTCGCACGAACTTCCCGAGCCCTGCGCGCCCCGCCGCGCTTCCCCAGAGGCGTCGCAGTGCGAGGTAGAAGCGGTCGGGGAGAAAGACCAGGTCGGCGACGATCATCGCGCCGGAGAAGAGCGGCAGCCCCATGAGTACCGCGATCCCGATGTGCATGCCCAACAGCATGGCGAGGACGGGGTACTTGAGCCGCCCGAACAGGACGAACGGGAACGCGACTTGGAGGAGCACCGTCGCGTAACCGGTGATCGCGAGCAGTACGGTCTGCTCGTCCGCGATCTGTGAGAGTGCGGGCCAGGGCCGGAAGAGGTCGAGGTTCAGTACGTAGTGCAGCGCGGTGCCGCTGCCCCAGGTACCGCCCTGCACCTTGTACAGGCCGGCCGATCCGTAGAGGAAGCAGACCTGGACGGCGATGACGATCAGTCCGCAGTTGTGCAGCACCGTGACCAACATGGCCCGGGCGTCGCGGAGTTGACTGATCGGCGCCGCCGTACGGCCGGTGTCCGCCGCTGCGTACCGGGCCGCTCTGCGCGCGTCCAGGGACCAGCGCCGGCCGCAGGCGGTGAGTACGAGGTAGAAGGCCATCAGCAGGATGAGGTTGTCGCCGCCGTCCGTCATGAAGATGGACCGGGAGTGGAACGAGGCCACGACGACGGCGAAGAGGACGGAGATGGCGCGGGTGCGCCAGCCGAGCGCGAACAGCGCGGAGGTGACGACGGCCAGTGCGTAGCAGAGCTCGAAGTAGCTCCGGCTGTCGGAGAGGGCGAGGACGCTGGCCCAGCCGGTCTGGTCGTAGAGCTGTGCCGCGAGCTCCGGTGTCCAGGGCGAACCGGGTCCCCAGATCTCGTCGCGATGGGGGAACTCCCGCAGCAGGAAGCCCAGATAGAGCAGGCCGTAGCCGATGCGCAGCCCCGCGGTGGCGTACAGCGAGATCGGCCGCTCGGTCAGGAGGGCGTACAGGCGCCTGGTCCGGTCGCGCGCGGAGAGCTGTTCAGTTGCCATCGGGGGTCACCTTCCACCAGGGCAGGAGCCGGGTCTCGGGGGGTTTCGGCGTCCCCTGGGCCGTCCGCGTACCGTCCGCGCTCCGGGCGGCGATGGGCGTGGTGACGACCCGGAGCTGGATGAACGCGGCGTCTTTGCCGAGGCGGTCGGTCGTCCGGGCCACCGCGATGTTGCGCAGATACTTCTGCATCATCACGGCGCGGGCCGAACGCGACTCGTCGCTGCCGCCGTGCAGTTCGAGGTACGACGTCCAGGCCCGGCGCAGCTCGTTCTGCGCGGTGTGGCTGGGGAACGGACTGTGCTCGACCGCCGCGTTGTCCACAGCAGTCAGGTCGAACCACTCGCTCACCTGGACCGTGCCGTCGGCCGCGGTGCGCGCCGTGCGCGCGGAGATCTGCCGGTTGACGGAGTCCGGGTCAGGCGCGAAGAGCCGCCAGTTCTGCTCGAAGAGCGGATAGACCCAGGCGTTGATCTGCCGGCTGTAGCGCTGCGAGACGGCGTTGGAAGGCGCGATGTGCAGAAACACGAGCGCCGCGTGGGTCAGCACCGTCGCCAGACAAAGGAATACGACGGTACGCACCCCCGCCCTCAGTACGCGGAAAGTGGCCGGTACTCCGGCGGGGCCGGTTTTCCGTACCTCCACAGAATCCGGTCTCCGAGCCGTGTCGGCAGTTCTCACGACGTCAACCGCCTCAACTGATTCCACCGAATCAATTCCGCCCGGCACCGGCACCCACCCTGTCTTTTTCATATCAGCTACTCACGCCCGGAGTTTTTGCGGGGTTTCCTGGGGACGCCGCGCGGCGGAATCGATGAGATTCCACCGCGCGGCGCGATCCGTGGTCCGGCCTTTGTCAGGCCAGGTGCTCGGGCTTGTCGCCGTAGCCGCCGTGCTCCGGGGGCTGCTCGCCGTAGCCGCCCTCGTCGTCGCCGTAACCGTGGTCCGGCTTGCCCGGGGGCTTTCCGCCGTGGTCGTGGTCCGGCTTCCCCGGAGGCTTTCCGCCGTGGCCGCCGCCGGTGTGGCCGCCGTGGCCGCCGCCGCTGTTTCCGCCGATGGTGTTGCCGACGGTGTTCCCGCTCGTGTTGCCGCTCGTGTTCCCGGTCGTGTTGCCGGCCGTGTTGCCCGCGATGATCCCGCCCGGGGACCCGCCGGTCGTACCGCCCGTGGTGCCGCCGGTCACGACGCCGCCGAGGACGCCACCGAGCACGCCGCCGGTGGTGGTGCCGGTCGTAGCGCCGCCCAGCACACCGCCGAGGACGCCGCCGAGGACGCTGCCCGTCGTTCCGGTGGTGGTGCCGGTCGTGGTGCCCGTGGTGGTGCCGGTCGTGGTGCCGGTAGTCGTCCCGGACGTGGTGCCGCCCGAGCAGGTGGCGCGGGTGATGCGGTTGGTGTCCAGGGTCACCGAGCCGTTACGCGCCAGCGCACGCCCGTCGATGCTCGCCCCGGTCGTGGCGCTGATCGAGGTCAGGGCCAGGATGTTGCCGACGAACGTCGAGTTGGTGCCCAGGGTCGCCGAGCTGCCGATCTTCCAGAACACGTTGCACGCCGCCGCGCCGTTGATGAGCGAGACCCGGCTGGCGGAGGCCGTCGTCAGCCCGGAGCCGACCTGGAAGACCCAGACGGCGTTGGGGTCACCCTGCGCGTCGAGGGTGAGGGTGCCGGTAAGACCCAGCGTCGAAGACGCGGTGTAGACACCGGGAACGAGCGTCAGGCCGCCGGCGTCCGGCGGGAGCGCCGCGTCCGTGGCCTGCCCGGCGGCGTTGTTGTACGCGGCCACCAGATCGGATTTGGCCTGCAGGGCCACCGCGTCCGCGGAGTGCTGCGCGCCGTTGACCAGGCCGGGCGGGAAGCCGCTGATGGCCGTGCCGGGGCTCACACCGATATCACCGGTGATGACTGACGGGCCGGTGTTGGTAATCGACTCACCGGCCAGAACGGCGAAGGCGTCGGCCGTGCCGAGGGGGACGGGTGTGGCGATGGCGAGCGCCTGGGTCGGCGTGACCGCGACCATCGCGGCGGCGACGGTTGCCGTGAGCGCGGCGGTGAGCCAGCCGGAAATGGATCGTTGTCGAGCCATGCCACGGATATTGAGCTTCATCGAGACCATTTCTCTCGGGAGACGGGGGCCCGCCGGGCCGCTACCGATCGCCCGGAAAGCCTTCATTCTGTCGCGGGCAGATTACGCATGAATATGCCCTGGACGGAAATGAACACGGAGAAATCGCGATGTATTTAGTTTCAATACTGTGAGAAAATGCCGCAAATACTTCAACCTGGAATATCGAACAGCTCAGGTTATTCGATCATGCAGAATGGATTCTCCAAATGGAATCAACGACACACGAATCCTTATTCATCGCACTCATGTGGAGGAACTCCTCACCGCGAGCCGTTGCCCTTGCGTCGGCTGACGGGCGACCCAGCGCCAGGTCGAGAGGCTGCCCGATTCCAGGCCGGTGTCTGGGCCCCGGGCCCGCACTCATGTCAGTTTCCGGTCGTCGGCAGCGGGGTCCGCCCCTCCGCTCCCCGAGACCGGGGTACGACCCGCTGCACGCCGAGTGAAGCCGGAATCTCCAAGGCTTCCGTCTCAGTAGAACCGGAAGATCCTGCGGGACCGCCGCCTGGGGGCCATGGTGTTCACTAGGCCATGCTCGGCATCGCCCGACCCCACAACCTGGCCCTCACCGGATAACTCACACCCCAGACGGGACAACCTCTAGCCATCCGCACGCGCGAGCACACGGGCCTCCGTCGCCGCCAAACCCAACAGCAGGATGTCGTGCGTCGCGAGATCGCGATGTCAGCGTCGCGGTGGGTGGAGCGTTTTACGCCCGGCCAGCGATGAGGTAGAGAAGGCGGTTGACGTCGGTGAGGTCGTCCAGGACGTGGTGAGCGCCTGCCTTACGCAGCTCGGCCGCCGAACTGTGGCCTGTCGCCACGGCGATGACGTGGACACCGTTCTCCAGCCCGCCTTCAACATCCGCTGGCGTGTCCCCGATCAGCACCGCATCCCTCGCAGCGGTGGACGAGCGGGTAAGGGCGATGTCAACGAGAGCGGGCCGAAGATCCGCGTCCTCTCCGTACGCGCCGGCGTCCCATTCAATGTGGGTGTCCAGGCCGAAGACGCCCAGCTTGATTTCCGCAACAGCACGGACGTTGCCGGTCACCACGGTCTGCCGGACGCTCGCGTGGGAGAGAGCATCCAGGGCCGCGGCAGCCCCCGAGAGCGCCGCGCCGCGTTCTCTCAACTCAGCTACGTGCGTTACGTGTTGCTGAGCGAGAGCGTGCGCGAATCGTTCGAAGTCAGCGCGGTCGGTTGTGAGGCCGTGCAGTTCAGCTGTCTCCCGGAAGATCACGGCTTCGGTGATCCCGTCGATCGTGGCCTGCTCTCGCATGGGCTGACCGGTCACCTCCGCGAATGCAGCGGCGGACAGGTCGCGTCCTACGCCACGTGTCTCGATGAGTGTGTGGTCGATGTCCCACAGGACCAGAGGCATGTGTCGCCCCTCCCCAGAATTGATCACAATATCCACCATGTTGCGGAAGGTCCCCATGGCGGAGCGGTCCGTCCTACTCTGTCGTAATCGGGAGGGCTGATGGCGGAAACACCAACGCTGATCGTCGGGACGCGTATCCGGCACTACCGGCGCAAACACGGCAATCGGTCGATGGCCGCCGTTGCAGGGCTGTGCGGTGTCACAGAGCGGTACTTCTCGATGATCGAGAACGGGAAACGCACTCCGTCACCTGGGTTGTTGACGCTGATTGCCGCCGAGCTCCAAGTGCCGGTCTCGGCCCTTCTTTCTGACGAGCCGCCGACCAGAGCGACAGCCTCGCTGACGACCAACCCTGACGTGGCACGCGCCTTGCTGGGGTACGGCTCGGCCCGCCCGGGACCGGCTGTAGGCCCTGCGGCGCTGCGCGAGCGCGTGGAGGAGGCTTGGCGCACGTGGCAGAAGAGTACGGAGCGATTCACCGAGATTGAGGAAGTGCTGCCCGTACTCATCGCGGACGTTGAGCATTCCGTCCGGGCTCACCGCTCGGCGAGTGACGAGTCCGCTAGGCGCGACGTGCTCCGCACGGCGGCGGACTTCTACGGACTCATGAGGTCGTACTGCCGCCGGTCCGGCCGGCTCGACCTGTCTCTCATGGTCGCGGACCGGGCCCGTCGAGCGGCGGAAGACGCGGACGATCCGATCCGGATCGCTGCGGCGCACTGGAACCTGGGCCACTGCCTGTTGTCCCAGGACAGTGGTGCGCAGGAAGCGCACGAGGTCGCCGGCATCGCGATCGAGCAACTGCGCTCGGTCCCGGAGAGTACAGAGAAGGCCGCCGTACAAGGAGCGCTCGAACTGGTCTGTGTCGTCGCGGAAGCCCAGCGGAAGAAGTGGTGGGACGCTCGTCAGCGCCTGTCGAAGAAGGCGGCCCCGCTCGGCAAGAAGGCTGGCGACTCCAACGTCATGTGGACCGTCTTCGGTCCCACGAACATCGGCCTTCACGCCCTGAGCATCGAGATGCTCGCCGGCCAGTGCGCGGAGGGTCTACGCCTTGCTGACGAGGTGGACATCTCTCAGCTCCCGAGCAGGGAGCGGCAGTTCACGTTCACGCTTGAGCTTGCCCGCTGCTACGACCAGCGGCGGGACGACGCTGCTGTCCTGGTCCACCTCCTGGACCTGGAGAAGCTGAGTGCCGAGGACATGGCACGAAGTGCCGTCGCGACCAACATGGTGACGGGCCTCGTCCAACGTGTACGTCCTACCTACCGGCACCAGGCGTCCGATCTCGCCGAGCGCTTGGGAATCGCTTAGCCGACCGGAACTGAGAGTTCACCCGAACTGGGAGTTCGGGTCGTCGTCGCGTACTCGCCGTAGCTTCCTGCTCACAGCAGTGGTCCACGAGATGAGCCTCACGTGATGACGGACCCGCCGAGTGTTCTCCCGCGCCCCGGCAGCGCCTTAACGCTCCCGAGTTGGGAGGTGCTGCGGGTCGGCAGGTACTACGGCCTTCAAGCCCTGGCCCGGATCAACCCTCCCGGCACGGTGGCTGTGGACCCTGCGGTGCCGGGCGTCTACTTCTTCATCAAACCAGGCGCCGCTGCCAAGTGGCCGGCGATGCCTGCCGACGGTCCTCTGAGCGTGACGACGGATCTGGAGTTGCCGCCCCAGGAGCGTTGCAGGCCGCCCGGCACCTACTGGCTGGTGCCACCACCACGAGGGGCTATCAGCATCGCGTGCACGCGTGCACTACGCGCGGCGCTGTCCCACGTCCTCCCTGCACTGTTCGTCGCGCCTCCACCCACCAAGGAGGCACCCCTGTGAGCACGGTGATCAAGCTCGCTGACTGGACGCTCGGCGTCGATACCGAGCCGGGCGTGTCCGGCCCTGTGCACGAGATCGAGTGCACAACGTGTGGCGAGTCGTCGGAAGCGTCGGACGGGCGGACGAACCCTGAGGAATGGGCGCTCAGGCACACCGGCAGCAATACGAGTCACCGCAGCTACCGGGGCATCACGACGTCGTTCCTGCGTGTGACACCGGCCCCTGGCAACCCGTACAGCGAGCGGGCTGACGCCTCGCCCGAGCCACCTGAGTGACGGCATGAACGCGCCGCCTCCCACACGCTCAGTGCCACCGCCGAAGCTCGTGTGTCCGCCGGCCGCCCCGTCATCTGCCGTGCCGCCCCAGGGCGAAGGCAGGGGGTGTCTCTACACGCTCTCGATACCGAGTTGCTTCGGCTTCCTCGCGTTCGTCGGCACGTTGCTCTTCCTCGCGGCCGTGCACGACCTCACCCAATGACCTAGCTGTCGAAAGGCGCCCCCATGGCCGGACCCACAGCGGCAGCGCACCCGCCCAAGGACGAAGGGCTGGTGGAACTCGAAGAGGCGGTCCACAACGGCGGTTTCTGGCGGCTCGTACCCGAGTCCGTCCCCCGCGTGTACGCCAAGGTCGACCGGAAGTTGCTGACGCACGTCGAGACCTGTCTGCGACGGCTGACATGAGGACGGCGATAGAGGGCTCCAGAGCTGCGGGGCTTGAGCCTGTGGCCGTCCAAGGGTGCGACGTGTGCGAGGCGTTGGCCAATCAGCGCGAGGAAGCCCGCCATCGCGGCGGTACGCCGACGGTGGAGGAATGCAACGCCGAGTTGCGCTCGCACCCCGACCACGCTCGACCTGGTGGGCGCGCTGCACGTCGCATGGGGCCGCGACAAGGAGAAACCGGGTGGCGAAGCACCCCAAGGTGACGCAGACACCGATGGTGCGTCCCACGGACACACGCGCCCCCGCCAGCCCCAATCCACGCCCACGCGCATGAACGGACAACCCGTAACCGGGCGGGAACCAACCTCGGAGGACCCGCATGCACCAGGTGATTGCCAGTCCGCAGGGCGACAAATTCGTCATTGCGCGCCCCGGCACTCGTAAGGGAATGCAGATTCCGCGAGCGATGCACCATGAGCTGTCCAGCGCGGTTGCCAGCGGACGCAACGTGCCGGGGTGGCTGGTCAATGCTGCCCGCAAAGCATGGGGGCTTGAACTTTCCGGGCAACCAGCCAGAGGCAACGTGTTGGTACGTCCGGCCACCCAGCTAAATTACAGCCGGGCGACCTGGGAGATTAACAAGGGTTGCAATTTCGACTGCGAACATTGCTACCTTGCCGAGCGGGCCATTCCTACCGGCAGGCGTTCATGCTCGGAATGCTCATCGAGATTCTGACGAACGGATCAAGGCTGCACCGGCCGGAAATCATCGAACAGCTTTCTGCGATGCCGCCGCACAAAGTGACGGTCTCACTGTACGGGGCGAGCGCCGAGAGTTTCGATTCTCTCACACGTAAGCCGGGCGCGTTCAAGCTGCTCACGAAAGGACTCAAGGCGGCCAAAGAAGAAAATGTGCCGCTCGAACTCGCGTTGATCGTCACAAAGCACAACGCGCATGAAGTGCAGGCCATGCGGGAAATCGCGGATGAGTACGCAACGACGTACACCGAGTACGCGAACATCTCCCCAACCTACGACGGCAACTCTCAACCGCTCGCCGCTCAGGCTCCGGGTTTCCTGGACAAATCCTCTGTCTTCAAGGGCTGTCCGGCCGGACACACCTTCTTTCACGTAGACCCCCACGGGTTCGCCACCATGTGCAAAGTCGGCCGTGAACGCCCCATTGGCCTCATGACCGAGGGACTTGACGGCCTGCTGCGTCTGCCTGCCATCGCAGACGCCCAAATGCTTCGCTCCGGTGGCTGTAGCGGCTGCCAGCTCTCGGCCAAATGCCGGGTATGCCGGCCACTCGCCAAGGCGTACCAAGAAGCGAAGGCACCACTCAACACCTACTGCCAACACGACAATGGAGATGAGACGGCATGACTGCTGTCACCGTAGAGATCACGCCCCGCCCCACACTGACAACGGCCATGCGGCCGAGCACCCCCGAACCCGCCGGACTCGTCTTCGTGGATGACGTGGAGTCTCTGACCGAAGAGTCCACACCGGGTTGCGGGAACGACAACCCGTACAACTAGGCGCCGGAACGCACTCCCGCGTGGGCTTCACGGTGTTCGTACGCCGTGAAGCCCGCGTGGAACGTCGTGTGAGAGTCTGGGAGCTGTGGCAACAACGCGAATTTCATTCGATGATCTCCCTTCCGCCGTGCTGGCCGGCATCGAGCACCGCACAGGGGCGATCATCAAGACCGAGACCGTAAGTCAGGGCT
The DNA here is from genome assembly GCF_042670825.1 of Streptomyces sp. NPDC057137. Classification (NCBI taxonomy): domain Bacteria; kingdom Bacillati; phylum Actinomycetota; class Actinomycetes; order Kitasatosporales; family Streptomycetaceae; genus Streptomyces; species Streptomyces sp. NPDC057137. The sequence goes on from NZ_JBHUUW010000063.1 coordinate 27,145, forward strand.
TCAACAGCGAAATTGCGGCACGGGTATTCAGCACGAACGGCGTATGTTTCGTCAAGGGACTGCGAGCCGATCATAAGCGCGTGTGGACACAGCACCGCGAAGTGGAGGTAAACCCTTACCTAAGCGGAATCGCCCCCGCTCTTCTCTGGCGCATCGAAGAGTGCGGATGGGTGCTCTTGGGGTTCGAATCCTTGGACGGCCACCACGCGGACTACTCGCCAGGTTCGGCGGATCTCCCGAAGGTTGTGAACCTGCTGCACCGACTGGGGGAAGTTGCCTGCCCCGATGTCGAGTTGCGGCACGCGGAACAGCGCCTGGAGTCGTACGCGGCCAAACCGACTGACGTAGACCACTTCGCGGGCAACTCCCTGGTTCACACTGACCTGAACAACGAGAATGTCATGGTGGACGGCACCGCCTATCTCGTTGACTGGGCTTGGGCCACACGTGGCGCGGCATGGCTGGACCCCGCCTATTGGGTCGTGTGGCTCATGGCAGCCGGCAAGCACGACCCCCAGTCGGCGGAGACGTGGGCCGCAAGAGTTCCGTCATGGCAAAGGGCAGCGCCCGAAGCAGTCACCGCCTTCGCGCTGGCGACCGCGAACGTATGGGAAGAAATCGCGGGAACAGACCCGGACCCCTGGACGGCCGGAATCCTCAGCGCGTCCCAACGCTGGGCGGAGCACCGGAAAGCCGCTTGACCGCCGAACGGGCCCCGTCCGCGCTATGCCCGTGGCGCATGGACGGGACTCGCTAGTCATATGGGCGGCGCGCAGGGTGAATTGCTTGGCCACCCACTCAACCTCACTGGTGAAGCTGGCCTCACTCAGGACGGTTCGAACCGCGGGTAGCGGGGTCTTCCCCGCCGCCCTCCGAGACCTGGGCCCGACCCGCAGCACTCCGAGCGAAGCCAGGATCTCCAGCAGCCTCAGCCGCAGTAGTCGCCGAGAGCGCCCCAGCGATCCGCCCCTACCGCTTCATCCACCCCACTGCCTGTTCCACAGATCAAGAGCTGTTCTTGACCGTCAGCGGCAGCAGCTTCTTGCCCGTCGGGCCGATCTGGATGTCGAGGTCGAGCTGAGGGCACACCCCGCAGTCGAAGCACGGCGTCCAGCGGCAGTCCTCGACCTCGGTCTCGTCGAGCGCATCCTGCCAGTCCTCCCAGAGCCAGTCCTTGTCGAGACCGGAGTCCAGGTGGTCCCAGGGCAGGACCTCCTCGTACGTGCGCTCGCGGGTGGTGTACCAGTCGACGTCCAGGCCGGCCTGCGGGAGGGTCTTCGCGGCGGCGGTCATCCAGCGGTCGTAGCTGAAGTGCTCGCGCCAGCCGTCGAACCGGCCGCCGTCCTCGTAGACCGCGCGGATCACCGCGCCCACCCTGCGGTCGCCGCGCGAGAGCAGGCCCTCGACGATGCCGGGCTTGCCGTCGTGGTAGCGGAAGCCGATCGAGCGGCCGTACTTCTTGTCCGCGCGGATCTTGTCGCGGAGCTTCAGCAGTCGCGCGTCGGTCTCCTCGACGCTGAGCTGCGGCGCCCACTGGAACGGGGTGTGCGGCTTGGGTACGAAGCCGCCGATGGAGACGGTGCAGCGGATGTCGTTCTGCCCGGAGACCTGGCGGCCCTCGGCGATGACCTTGACCGCCATGTCGCCGATCTGCAGGACGTCCTCGTCGGTCTCCGTCGGCAGCCCGCACATGAAGTAGAGCTTCACCTGGCGCCAGCCGTTGCCGTACGCGGTGGAGACCGTACGGATCAGGTCCTCCTCCGAGACCATCTTGTTGATGACCTTGCGCAGCCGCTCGGAGCCGCCCTCGGGGGCGAAGGTGAGGCCGGAGCGGCGGCCGTTGCGCGTCAGTTCGTTGGCGAGGTCGACGTTGAAGGCGTCGACGCGGGTGGACGGGAGGGAGAGGCCGATCTTCTCCTCCGCGTACCGGTCGGCGAGGCCCTTGGCGACGTCGGCGATCTCGCTGTGGTCGGCGGAGGACAGCGACAGCAGGCCGACCTCCTCGAAGCCGGTCGCCTTGAGGCCCTTCTCGACCATCTCGCCGATGCCGGTGATGCTGCGCTCCCGGACGGGCCGCGTGATCATGCCGGCCTGGCAGAAGCGGCAGCCGCGCGTGCAGCCGCGGAAGATCTCGACGGACATGCGCTCGTGCACGGTCTCGGCGAGCGGTACCAGCGGCTGCTTCGGGTACGGCCACTCGTCCAGGTCCATGACGGTGTGCTTGGAGACCCGCCACGGAACGCCGGAGCGGTTGGGAACGGTACGGGCGATACGGCCGTCCGGCAGGTACTCCACGTCGTAGAAGCCGGGGACGTACACCCCTCCGGTCTTCGCGAGCCGCAGCAGCAGCTCCTCGCGGCCACCGGTCCGCCCCTCGGCCTTCCAGGCCCGGACGATCTCGGTGATCGTCAGGACGGCCTGCTCGCCGTCGCCGATGACGGCACAGTCGATGAACTCGGCGATCGGCTCAGGGTTGAACGCCGCGTGGCCGCCCGCGAGCACGATCGGGTGGTCGACGGTGCGGTCCGCCGCGTTGAGCGGGATCCCGGCCAGGTCGAGCGCCGTGAGCATGTTGGTGTAGCCCAGCTCGGTGGAGAAGGAGAGCCCGAAGACGTCGAAGGCGGAGACGGGGCGGTGCGCGTCCACCGTGAACTGCGGGACCCTGTGCTCGCGCATCAGCGCTTCGAGGTCGGGCCAGACGCTGTACGTGCGCTCCGCGAGCACGCCCTCGCGCTCGTTGAGGACCTCGTAAAGGATCATGACGCCCTGGTTGGGCAGCCCGACCTCGTACGCGTCGGGGTACATCAGCGCCCAGCGGACGTCGCACTCGTCCCAGTCCTTGACGGTGGAGTTGAGTTCACCACCGACGTATTGGATCGGCTTCTGCACATGCGGGAGCAGAGCTTCGAGCTGCGGGAAGACCGATTCAACAGCAGACATCACGGCGACTTTCGTGGGCTGACGGGGTGACGAGGGTGGGGTGACCAACCAGGCTACCCCGACCGTCGGCCACCCCTCACCGCGCGAGAATCCTCCCTCAGCCCGCCAGCGCCTTCCGCAGCCCGGGCTTCGCCGACTTCCGCCAGACGCGCGGCAGTTCGCGCTCGCGGTCCGCCGCCCGCGCCTCCTCCTCGCCGTACAGCAGTCCCCAGGTGAAGGCGGACTCACCGGCGGCGTGGGCCTGGATCGCGAGGTCGCGCAGGGCGTCGCGGGCCACCACGCTGTCCTGGTGGTCGCCGAGCACGCCCTGCACGGCCTTCATCCGCTTCGAGAAGCGGTTCGCGGGCTTCCCGAGGGCGGGCCCGGCCGCGTCGGCGGCGTAACGGGCCCGCTTGGCGGCCTTGCGGGCGTCGTGCAGCGCCAGATCGCGCTCCTCCCCCGGCGCGAGTCCCAGCGCGTGCTCGACCCGGCCCGCGAGGCGCTCGTAGTCCTTGAGGATCGCCCGGGGCAGTGCCTTGGCGGGTTCGCGGCCGGCGCCGGCCAGCAGGGGCGGATCGGCGAGCAGTGCGTCCACCGAGTCCAGCAGGCGCAGATAGCGGGCGCTGTCGAGTACGCCGAGGGTCCTGGCCCGCGCGTCGGTGCGGCCCGCGGCGTCCCAGATCCGCAGCCGGGCGTGCACCGGGCCGAGCAGCAGGGTGGTGTCGTGGGCGTCGACGGCTTCGGCGAGCCGCTCGGCGAGGACCTCCTGGTCGCGGTCGACGCCCAGTTCCCCGGCGAGCCACTGCAGCTCGGCGCCGATGGGCCGGCTGGCGTCGCGGTCGAGCACCTTCTTGTACGTACGGAACGCGGACCGCATCCGGCGGGTGGCGACCCGCAGTTGGTGCACCGAGTCGGGCAGGTCGCGGCGGACGGCGGAGTCGTACGAGACGATCGCGTCGGCCTGCTCGCGCAGATAGGCCAGCACATGGTCCCCGGCGGTGACCGGCCCGCGCTTCGATGCCGCCCTGGCCCGCTTCCTGGTGGCGGGCGCCGTGTCGGCGAGGGCCCTGGCGAGCTTGGACGCGGCGGACGCCGGACGTACTCCCGCCTTGCGGAGCACCTTCTCCACGGCGTCGAGGAGCGCCGGGTCGCCGTCGTCGGCCAGCTCGACCTCGATCTCGGTCCAGTCGGCGGTGCCGGTCCCGGCGGGCAGGCGTTCGGCGCGGACGGAGTCCACGGCCACCTCGGCGAGCGTCCGGCCGGCCCCGTCGACCAGCAGGCTGAGGTCACGGGAGGTCCGCAGCCGTACGACGGGGGTCAGCGCCGCGCCGCGGACCCGTGAGCGCACCAGCGCCGCCAGTTCGTCGGGGAGGGTGTCGGAGAGCGGGGCCTGGATCTCGTCGCGCACGCCGTCGCCGACGGGGAACTTCAGATGCCAGCCCTCGTCCCCGCCGCCGGTCCGGCGGCGGAGCGTGAGGGAGTCGGCGGTCAGCCGCAGGTCAGGCGTGTCGTGGTACACGGCGTCCAGCTCGGTGACGCCCTCGTGGGTGACGGCCGAGACGACGCGGACCTTGGTGAGGTCCGGCAGGAGGGAACGCCCGTGTGGCTCCGAGCCGGTGCCACCGGCCACCGCCCGCTCCGGGAGTTCGTACTTGCGTTCGATCTCGCGCTTTGTGTCAGCCATCTTCACAAACGTAGCCGCAGGGGCCACCGAGTGGCAGCCCCCGCGACGTCAAACGGGCATATCAAGTCAGACGGGCAGCTCAAGCCGACATCGGCCGCTGCACCCTGATCGACTGGAGCAGTCCGACCGCGATCCAGACCGCGAACATCGACGTGCCTCCGTAACTCACGAACGGCAGGGGCAGACCCGCCACCGGCATGATCCCGAGCGTCATCCCGACGTTCTCGAAGGACTGGAAGGCGAACCAGGCGATGATCCCGGCGGCCACGATCGTCCCGTACAGCTCGGTCGTCTCCCGGGCGATCCGGCAGGCGCGCCAGAGCACCACACCGAGCAGCAGCAGGATCAGCCCGGCGCCGAGGAAGCCCAGCTCCTCGCCCGCGACGGTGAAGACGAAGTCGGTCTGCTGCTCGGGGACGAACTGGCCGGTGGTCTGGGAGCCCTTGAACAGCCCGGTGCCGGTGAGCCCGCCCGAACCGATCGCGATCCGCGCCTGGTTGGTGTTGTAGCCGACACCCGCCGGGTCCAGCTCCGGGTTGGCGAAGGCGGCGAAGCGGTTGATCTGGTACTCGTCGAGCACCCCGAGCGCCGCGACCGCGACGGCGCCGACGACACCGGCGCCGACGAGCCCGAAGATCCACCGGTTGGACGCCCCGGAGGAGAGCAGGACGCCGAGCACGATCACCGCCATGACCATCACCGAGCCGAGGTCCGGCATCATCATGACGATCACGATCGGGACGACCGCCAGGCCCAGGGACTTGGCGACCGTCCGGTGGTCCGGATGGACCTGGTCCCCCGCGTCGACCCTGGCCGCGAGCATCATCGCCATGCCCAGGATGATCGTGATCTTCACGAACTCCGAGGGCTGGAGGGTGAATCCGCCGCCGAGCACGATCCAGGCGTGCGCGCCGTTGATGGTGGCGCCGAGCGGGGTGAGGACCAGCAGCACGAGCACGACGGAGATGCCGTAGAGCACCGGCACCGCGCCGCGCAGGGTGCGGTGGCCGAGCCAGATCGTGCCGATCATCAGGGCCAGCCCGATGCTCGTGTTCAGTATGTGGCGGAAGAGGAAGTGGTACGGGTCGCCCTGGTTGAGATCCGTACGGTTGCGGGTCGCCGACCAGACGAGCAGCGACCCGACCGCCGAGAGCGCGAGCGCGGAGAACAGCAGCGGCCAGTCCAGCCTGCGCGCCAGGGAGTCACGGGCCGCGAGCGTGGCCCACAACCCGCGCTCGGGACCGTATCCGGAGACGGAGAAGCCGCTCGTGCCGGCCATCGTTCAGTCCCTCCGCGCGGGTGGGCCCGCGAGCTGTTCGTTGTCGTTCGGCGCCTGCCCCGGATCGTCGTTCGGTGCCTGCCCCGCCTCGTCGGGCGCCTGCCCGTCGTCGGGGGCCGGGCTCGCGTCGTCCACCGGCCCGGTGTTGTCACCGGCGGGCGCGATCTCGTTGCCGTCGAGGGGCTTCTTGTCCGGTACGTACGGCTTGACCTCGGGCGCGTCGATCGAGCCGTCGGGCTGGATCTTCGGCAGTGCCGTACGCGGCTTGGGCATCAGGGCCTTCTTGAGGTTCTGGCCGCCCTTCGCGTCGAGGCCGTACATCGCCTCGTAGATCTTGCGCACCGCGGGGCCCGAGGCTCCGGAGCCCGTACCACCCTGGGAGATCGTCATGACGATCGTGTAGTCCTCGGTGTACGAGGCGAACCAGGAGGTCGTCTGCTTGCCGTAGACCTCGGCCGTACCCGTCTTGGCGTGCATCGGGATCTTGTCCTGCGGCCAGCCGCCGAACCGCCAGGCGGCCGAACCGGTGGTCGCCACTCCCGCGAGGGCCTTGTCCAGCTGGTCGCGCAGCTTGCGGTCGATCGGCAGCTTGCCGTGCGACTTCGGCTTGATCTCCTCGACGCTCTTGCCGTCGGGGCTGACGATCGCCTTGCCGACACTCGGGTCGTACATCGTGCCGCCGTTGGCGATGGCCGCGTAGATCGTCGCCATCTGTATCGGCGTGACGAGGGTGTCGCCCTGCCCGATCGAGTAGTTGACCGCGTCACCGGCGCGCATCCGGTTGCCTTCGAGGCAGCCTTCGTACGCCAGTTGCTCGACGTACGTGCCGCCCTTCTTGCCCTGCTTGCACCAGCCGGCCTTGTTGGCCTCCCAGAAGTCCTGCTTCCACTGGCGGTCCGGGATCCGGCCGGCGACCTCGTTGGGGAGGTCGATGCCGGTCTCCTTGGCGAGACCGAACTGCTTGGCGGTCTTGTAGAACCAGTCGTTGGCGCCCTTCTTGGGCTTGTTGCCGCCGTCCTTCTGCCACTCCTTGTGCGCGAGCCCGTAGAAGACGGTGTCGCAGGAGACCTCCAGGGCGCGGCCGAGGTCGATGCTGCCGTAGCCCTGGGACTCGAAGTTCTTGAAGACCTGGTTGCCGATGGAGTACGAACTGGGGCACGGGTAGCTGCCGTTGAAGTCGTATCCGGCCTTGACCGCCGCCGTCGACGAGATGACCTTGAAGATCGAGCCGGGCGCGGCCTGCGACTGGATCCCCCGGTTCAGCAGCGGGAAGTTGGACTTCTTGCTGGTGAGCTTGGAGTAGTCCTTCGCGGAGATCCCGCCGACCCAGGCGTTGGGGTCGTACGTCGGCTGGGAGGCCATCGAGACGACGCGGCCGGTCTTGGACTCCAGGACCACCACGGCGCCCGCGTCGGCCTTGTAGTTCTGGTTGGTGTTGCGGTCGTTCTCCTTGCGCGCCGCCTTCATCGCCTCGTTCAGCTCGTACTCGGCGACAGCCTGCACGCGCGCGTCGATGGAGGTGATGATGTTGGAGCCCGGCTCGGCCTTGTCGCTCTTGGCCTGGCCGATGACGCGTCCGAGGTTGTCGACCTCGTAGCGGGTGACGCCCGCGTCACCGCGCAGGTACTTGTCGTACGTGCGCTCCAGACCGGAGCGGCCGACCTGGTCGGAGCGGAGGAACGGCGAGTCGGTGTCCTGCGCCTTGGTGATCTCCTCGTCGGTGACCGGCGAGAGATAGCCCAGCACCTGGGCGGTGTTGGCCTTGGCGGGCGCGGCGTAGCGGCGTACGGCGGTCGGCTCCGCGGTGATGCCGGGGAAGTCCTCGGCGCGTTCGCGGATCTGGAGCGCCTGCTGGGTGGTGGCCTCGTCGGTGACGGGGATCGGCTGGTAGGGCGAGCCGTTCCAGCAGGGCTGCGGCGTCTTGTTGTCGCAGAGCCTGACCTTGTCCTGGACGTCCTTGGGTGTCATGTCGAGGACGTCGGCGAGGCGGGTGAGGACGGCTTTCCCGCTGTCCTTCATCTTCATCAGCTCGGTGCGGCTGGCGGAGACGACGAGACGGGTCTCGTTGTCGGCGAGCGGCACACCCTGCGAGTCGAGGATCGAGCCGCGGACGGCCGGCTGGACGACCTGCTGTACGTGGTTGTTCTTGGCCTCGTCCGTGTACTCGGCGCCGTTGCGGACCTGGAGGTACCAGAGGCGTCCGCCGAGTGTCAGCAGGAGCGAGAAGACGAGGATCTGGATGACGACGAGCCGGATCTGGACCCTCGGTGTCCGTCCGGTCTCCGGAATGTTGCTCACAGTCGTTTGACCCCCTTGATCCGTCCGGCCCGTGCCGCGCGGGAGCGGGCCGTCTTCAGCCGCAGTCCGCCGCGCTGGTTGCCGATCTTCAGTCCGGTCCCCGCCGCGAGCCACCCGGAGGCGACGTCGCCGGCACCGCTCGACTTGCTGTCGCCGAGCGGGTCGTTCTCCGCGCGTCTGGCCAGGGCCATGATCAGCGGGACGGTGAACGGGGCGAGCAGCAGGTCGTAGATGGCGGAGGTGATCACCAGGTTGCTGAGGCCGACATGGCGGGCGGCGGTGTCGCCGACGAGGGCGCCGACGCCCGCGTACAGCAGTGTCGTGGTGACGGCCGCGCCGACGACGACGACCATCGGGCCCAGCGCGGTGCGCAGTTGGCCGTTGTCGGGCTTGGCGAGTCCGGCGAGATAGCCGATCACACAGAGGACCAGCGCGTAGCGTCCGGCGGCGTGGTCGGCGGGCGGGGCGAGGTCGGCGAGGAGTCCGGCGCCGAAGCCGATGAACGCGCCGCTGACGTGTCCGTAGACCAGGGCGAGCGCGACGACGACGAGGAGCAGCAGATCGGGTACGGCTCCGGGGAGTTGGAGCCGGGCGAGTACGGACACCTGGACGACCAGCGCGACGACGACCAGGGTGACGGAGAGCAGCGTCCGGTTGAAGCGCATGGGGATCAGCTCTACTCCTGCTCGTTGACCTGGCCGTCACCCTGGGCGTCCTGGCCGTTGGGCGACGGGGTGGCCGTGACGGTGACGGTCGGTGTGGGCTTGGGCTTGGCGGGCTTCTTCGGCAGGACCATGTCGCGCGGGTTCTCGCGGGGTGCCTGGACGACGACGCCGACGATGTCGAGCTTGGTGAAGCCGACGTACGGGCGGACGTAGATGTCGCGCGTGAGGTCGCCGCCGGAGGGGTCGACGCGGACGACCTGACCGACCGGCACTCCGGGTACGAACGGCCGGTCCTTGCTGGATCCGAACGTGACCAGCCGGTCGCCGTTCTTCACCTTGGCCTTGCCGTTGAGGAGTTGGACGTTCAGCGGCTGGTCGCCCTGGCCGGTGGCGAAGCCCAGTTCGTTGGACTTCTCCATCCGGGTGCCGACCGTGAAGTCCGGGTCGTTGGCGAGCAGTACGGTCGCGGTGCTCGGTCCCACGGTGGTGACGCGGCCGACGAGTCCGTCGCCGTTCAGTACGGTCATGTCGCGCTTGAGGCCGTCGTCGGCGCCCGCGTCGATGGTCACGGTCCAGGAGAAGCCCTGGGCCGCTCCTATGGCGATGACCTCGGCGGCCTTGATGCCGTACTGGCCGGCGCCGGCGGTGGCGAGGAGCTTGTCCAGCTCCTGCACGCGGCTGCGGTTGCGGTCGTCGCTGCCGAGCCGCTGCTTGAGCGCCGCGTTCTCCCGCTCCAGGACGGTGACGCGGTCGTGCCGTTCACCGGAGTCGCGTACGGCCCCGATGGCGTTGCCGACCGGGTCGACGGCTTTCGAGACCCCGTTCTGCACCGGTCCGAAGACCGTGGCCGCGGCCTGTCGGGCACCGTCGACGGGTGACGCCTCTCCCCCGCGGATATCCACCGTGATCAGTGCGAACGCGATGGCGATCAGCAGCACCAGGAGCAGCCGGCTCTCTCGTGTGTCCCTCACGTGCGGCGGCCGTGCCTTCCTCGTTGGAATGCCTCGTCGGAAATTTTCGTGCGAATCGCGGGAATCACCCGGATGGGATTCGTCTCAATTGGCACATCGGATTGGTCTTGTCTGTATATCAACGATCCACCGGCGGAGACGTCAGCGTTCCATATGGGGTGTCCCCCGGGCCTGTTGAGGCCCGGGGGATATTCGCCCTTTTCATGATCTGCGCGGATCAGTGGCCGGTGGCCGGCCGCTGATCCGTCATCTGCGCGGCGAGGCGTCCAGCACCTGCTGAAGGGCTTCGAACTCCTCGACGCACTTGCCGGAGCCGAGAGCCACCGAATCCAGCGGGTCCTCGGCGATATGGATGGGCATGCCGGTCTCACGGCGCAGCCGCTCGTCGAGGCCGCGCAACAGGGCGCCGCCGCCGGTGAGGACGATGCCGCGGTCCATCACGTCGCCGGACAGCTCCGGCGGACACTTGTCGAGCGTGGTCTTCACCGCGTCCACGATGGCGTTGACCGGCTCCTCGATGGCCTTGCGGACCTCGGCGGCCGAGATGACGACGGTCTTCGGCAGCCCCGACACCAGGTCGCGGCCGCGGATCTCGGTGTGTTCGTCCTTGTCGAGGTCGTAGGCCGAACCGATGGTGATCTTGATCTGTTCGGCGGTGCGCTCACCGAGGAGGAGCGAGTACTCCTTCTTGATGTGCTGGATGATCGCGTTGTCCAGCTCGTCACCGGCCACCCGGATCGACTGGGCGGTGACGATTCCGCCGAGTGAGATCACCGCGACCTCGGTGGTGCCGCCGCCGATGTCCACGACCATGTTGCCGGTCGCCTCGTGGACGGGAAGTCCCGAGCCGATGGCGGCGGCCATGGGCTCTTCGATGATGTGCACCTGACGGGCGCCCGCCTGGGTGGACGCCTCGATGACGGCGCGTCGCTCGACTCCCGTGATGCCGGAGGGCACACAGACGACGACCCGCGGACGGGCCAGATAGCGACGCTTATGGATCTTGAGAATGAAGTAGCGCAACATGCGTTCGGTGATCTCGAAGTCGGCGATCACGCCGTCCTTCAGTGGCCGGACGGCAACGATGTTGCCCGGTGTCCGGCCGATCATCTTCTTCGCTTCGGCGCCGACCGCGAGGATGCCGCCCGTGTTGGTGTTGATGGCGACGACGGACGGCTCGTTGAGCACGATCCCTCGACCCCTGACGTACACCAGCGTGTTGGCGGTCCCGAGGTCGACAGCCATGTCACGGCCGATGAACGACATCTTGTTCCCCATGAGGATGCGTCTGGCCTTCCCAAATCGAGCATTGACGGCTTTTCAGGATGGCGAGGTGGATGCTGTGGCGTGGAGGCTTCCATCGTAGTGCCGCCTCCGCTGACGCGGCGCGGTAGATCCACCTCTAATAAAGGTGACGATGTGTCGCAGCCATGCGTTCCCGATCTGGCTCCGCATATGCCGGGGGTGGCCGAATTCCGTCGGTCGCCGCAGGCGCGCTCAGCGCTGTATGGCTGACGTGTGGTCAGGAAAGACCAGGGTAAGGGGTGTCTTTCAGTGTTCGGGAAAGAAAAGTTTCAGTTCCCGAATGGCGGACTCCTCGGAGTCCGAGGCGTGGATGAGGTTCTCCCGGACAATCGTTCCGAAGTCCCCCCGAATGGACCCCGGCGCTGCGGCGATCGGGTCAGTGGGACCCGCCAGGGCGCGTACGCCCTCGATGACGCGCTCGCCCTCGACGACCAGCGCGACGACCGGGCCCGACGCCATGAACTCGATCAGCGGCTCGTAGAACGGCCGGCCCTTGTGCTCGCCGTAGTGCTGCTCCAGCGTGCTCCCGTCGAGCGTGCGCAGCTCCAGTGCGGTGATGCTCCAGCCGGCCTTGCGCTCGATACGGCCGATGATCTCTCCCACCAACGAGCGGCGGACGGCGTCCGGCTTGAGGAGGACGAGAGTGCGCTGGGTCATGGTGTGCGGCTCCTTGCGGGCATTCACTGCGGGCAAACGGGTGAAGGTGGTGTGAGGCTACAGGTGCGCGCGAAGCGCGCCGTACCCGGTCCTGGTACGGGCGCTCGTGGGACCGGTCTGCAAACACCCCTAGGTCTGCGGCTCCGCCGACGGCCGGGGCGCGGCCTGCTCGGCCCAACGCGCCTTCGCCGCGTCGATCTTGCGTCCGTAGTGGACCGAGGCCCACCACAGCACACCGAAGAGCACACCCAGGAAGAACATCACCGGCACCACGAACCCGCCCGCGACCAGGGCGATCTGGAACGCCCAGCCGAGCTGGACCCCACCCGGCCTGGTGATCATTCCGCACAGCAGCAGCGACAGCAGCATCGCGACGCCGCAGACCGTCCACACCGTCGCCATCGACATGTCGTCGGACTTCATGGCGACGAGCCCGGCGAAGCCGATCACGAAGAACTCACCGATCAGCGTCGACGCGCAGAGCGTACGCATGCCATCAGCCCTTTCCCAGAAGCAGCCGGGCCTCGCCGACCGTGATCACCGAACCGGTCACCAGCACCCCGGCGCCCGCGTACTCGTCGTCCTCCTCGGCGAGCGTGATCGCCGCCTCCAGCGCGTCGTCGAGCCTCGGCTCGACCTGCACACGGTCGTTGCCGAACAGGTCGACGGCCACCGCCGCCAACTCGTCCGCGCTCATCGACCGGTCGCTGGAGTTCTCCGTGACGACGATCTCCGCGAGGACCGGCTCCAGGGCTTCGAGGAGCCCCCGCACGTCCTTGCCGGCGCTCGCGCCGACCACCCCGATCAGTCTGCTGAAGCCGAACGACTCACCGATCGCCGCCGCCGCGGCCCGCGCGCCCGCCGGATTGTGCGCCGCGTCCAGGACGACCGTCGGCGAGCGCCGTACGACCTCCAGCCGGCCCGGCGAGACCACGGAGGCGAACGCCGCGCGCACCGTGTCCAGGTCCATGGGGCGGGCGTGCTCGGCGCCGACCCCGAAGAACGCCTCGACCGCCGCCAGCGCCACCACCGCGTTGTGCGCCTGGTGGGCGCCGTGCAGCGGGAGGAAGATCTGCTCGTACTCGCCACCGAGGCCGCGCAGCGTCAGCATCTGGCCGCCGACCGCGACCTCGCGGGCGACGATGCCGAACTCCATGCCCTCGCGCGCCACCGTCGCGTCCACGTCGACGGCCTTCTTGAGCATCACCTGCGACGCGTCCACCGGCTGCTGCGCCAGGACGACCGTCGCGCCCTGCTTGATGATCCCGGCCTTCTCCACGGCGATCTCGCCCGGTGTGTTGCCGAGCCGGTCGGTGTGGTCCAGGTCGATCGGGGTGATGACGGCGACGGTCGCGTCGATGACGTTCGTCGCGTCCCAGCTGCCGCCCATGCCGACCTCGACCACCGCGGCGTCGACCGGGGCGTCCGCGAAGGCCGCGTACGCCATGCCGGTGAGCACCTCGAAGAACGAGAGCCGGTACTCCTGCGCGCCGTCCACCATGTCGACGTACGGCTTGACGTCCTCGTACGTCTCGATGAACCGCTCCGGGGAGATCGGTTCGCCGTCGAGGCTGATGCGCTCGGTGACCGACGAGACGTGCGGGCTGGTGTAGCGGCCGGTGCGCAGGTCGAAGGCGCCGAGCAGCGCCTCGATCATGCGGGCCGTGGACGTCTTGCCGTTGGTGCCGGTGATGTGGATCGACGGATACGCCCGCTGGGGGTCGCCGAGCACGTCCATCAGCGCCTCGATGCGCGCGACCGAGGGCTCCAGCTTGGTCTCGCCCCAGCGGCCGGCCAGCTCCTGCTCGACGGCGCGCAGCGCCTTGTCGACCTCCGGGTCGGTGGGCCGGGCCGGGACACCGTCGCCCTGCGGGGGGCCCGCCTGGGCACGCAGCGTGCGGCTGCCGGCCTCGATCACGGCGAGGTCGGGGTCGCGGGTGGTCTCGGCGTGGACGATGTCGTCGAAACCGTCGTCGTACTCGCCGGGCTGGTCTGGCTGGTCGGGCTGGTGCTCGCTCACAGGACCAGTCTACGGAGCGGGTACGACACGTTCGCCGCCCCGCCCCGTAGGGCCCTGTCCGTCGGCCGTCAGCTCACCGGTCAGCTCTCCGGTCAGCTCTCCGGGAGAGCCGCGAGCTGCGCCGTGAGGCGCTCGATGTCCGCCTCCGCCTTGGTCAGCCGGCCGCGGATCTTGTCGACCACGTTGTCCGGGGCCTTCGCGAGGAACGCCTCGTTGCCGAGCTTCGCCGTGGCCTGCTGCTTCTCCTTCTCGGCCGCGTCCCGGTCCTTCGTCAGCCGCTTGCGCTCCGCCGCGACGTCGATCGTGCCGGACAGGTCGAGCGCGACCGTGGCACCCGCGACCGGCAGGGTCGCGGTCGCCTGGAAGGCGTCGCCCTCCTCCTGGAGACGCAGCAGTTGCCGGATCGCCGCCTCGTGCGCGGCGAGCGGCGTCGCGGACAGGTCGAGCCGGCCCGGGACCTTCTGCCCTGGCTTGAGTCCCTGGTCCGCCTGGAAGCGGCGGACCTCGGTGACCACCTGCTGGACGTGCTCGATCTCCCGCTCGGCGGTCTGGTCGCGGAAGCCGGAGTCGGCAGGCCAGTCGGCGACGACCACCGACTCCTTGCCGGTCAGCGTGGTCCACAGCGTCTCGGTGACGAAGGGCACGATCGGGTGCAGCAGCCGCAGGGTGACGTCCAGGACCTCGCCGAGGACGCGCCCGGAGACCTTGGCCTGCTCACCGCCCGCGAAGAACGTCGTCTTGGACAGCTCGACGTACCAGTCGAAGACCTCGTCCCACGCGAAGTGGAAGAGGGCGTCGCTGAGCTTCGCGAACTGGTAGTCCTCGTAGAGCGCGTCGACCTGGGCGACGGTCTCGTTCAGCCGGGAGAGGATCCAGCGGTCCGTGGCCGACATCCGCTCGGCGTCGGGCAGCGATCCTTCGACCGTCGCGCCGTTCATCATGGCGAAACGGGTGGCGTTCCAGACCTTGTTGGCGAAGTTGCGGGAGCCCTGGACCCAGTCCTCGCCGATCGGCACGTCCACACCGGGGTTGGCGCCCCGCGCGAGCGTGAAGCGGACCGCGTCCGCGCCGTACTTGTCCATCCAGTCCAGCGGGTTGACGACATTGCCGAAGGTCTTCGACATCTTCTTGCCGTGTTCGTCGCGGACCATGCCGTGCAGGGCGATGGTGTGGAACGGGGGCGTGCCGTCCATCGCGTACAGGCTGAACAGCATCATCCGGGCGACCCAGAAGAAGAGGATGTCGTAGCCGGTGACCAGGACCGAGTTCGGATAGAACTTCTCCAGGCTCGGGGTCTGTTCGGGCCAGCCGAGCGTGGAGAACGGCCACAGGCCGGACGAGAACCAGGTGTCCAGGACGTCCGTGTCCTGGTGCCAGCCCTCACCGGTCGGCGGCTCGTCGTTCGGGCCGACGGCGACGGTCTCGCCGTTCGGACCGTGCCAGACAGGGATCCGGTGGCCCCACCACAACTGCCGTGAGATGTTCCAGTCGTTGAGGTTGTCGATCCACGCGAAGTAGCGGGACTCCATCTCCTTGGGGTGGATCGTGACGCGGCCGTCGCGGACGGCGTCGCCGGCCGCCTTGGCGAGCGTGGCGACCTTGACCCACCACTGGAGCGACAGGCGGGGCTCGACGGTCGTCTTGCAGCGCGAGCAGTGGCCCACGGAGTGGACGTACGGCCGCTTCTCGGCGACGATCCGGCCGTCCGCGCGGAGCGCCGCGACGATGGCGGAGCGGGCCTCGAAGCGGTCGAGCCCCTCGAAGGGCCCGGGGACCGTGATGACGGCCCGCTCGTCCATGACCGTGATGTTCGGCAGGTCGTGGCGACGGCCGATCTCGAAGTCGTTCGGGTCGTGGGCGGGGGTCACCTTGACGGCGCCCGTGCCGAACTCGGGGTCGACGTGCTCGTCCGCGACGACCGGGATCGTACGGTCGGTGAGCGGCAGCTTGATCCGCTTGCCGACCAGGTGCGCGTAGCGCGGGTCGTCCGGGTGGACGGCGACGGCGGTGTCACCCAGCATCGTCTCGGTGCGGGTGGTCGCGACGACCAGCGTCTCGTCCCCCTCGCCGTACTTGATGGAGACCAACTCGCCGTCGTCGTCCTGGTACTCGACCTCGATGTCGGAGATCGCGGTGAGACAGCGCGGGCACCAGTTGATGATGCGCTCGGCGCGGTAGATCAGCCCGTCGTCGAACAGCCGCTTGAAGATGGTCTGGACGGCGTCGGACAGCCCCTCGTCCATCGTGAACCGCTCACGGGACCAGGCGACACCGTCGCCGAGACGGCGCATCTGCCCGGAGATCTGGCCGCCGGACTCTTCCTTCCACTGCCAGACCCGCTCGACGAAGGCCTCACGCCCCAGGTCGTGCCGGGACTTGCCCTCCTTCGCCAGCTCCCGCTCGACGACGTTCTGCGTGGCGATACCGGCGTGATCCATGCCGGGCTGCCACAGCGTCTCGTAACCCTGCATGCGCTTACGGCGGGTCAGGGCGTCGATGATCGTGTGCTCGAAGGCGTGCCCGAGGTGCAGGCTGCCGGTGACGTTCGGCGGCGGGATGACGATGGTGTACGGCGGCTTCCCGCTCTTCTCGTCAGCCTCGAAGTAGCCGCGTTCTACCCAGCGCTCGTACAGCTTCCCCTCCACCTCGGCCGGTGCGTACTGGGTCGGCAGTTCAGGGTTGGCTGCGGGCTGCGCTTGAGAGTTCTCGGTCACAGCGCACAGTTTAGAGCCGTCACAGCTCTGCACTGAAACGGGATAGTTCGGTAACGGTGCGCCCCCCGATGGTCCATGTCACCACTCCTTCAGTCAGGATGTCGGGAACGCGTAAGCATCTGGAGGGGACAGAGCACATGAGCTACAACCAGCCGGGCCCGTACGGTGGGCAGCCGCCACAGGGCCAGCCCGGACCGTACGGACAGCAGCCGCCGCAGGGCCAGCCCGGCTACGGGTACCCGCAGCAGCCGCCGCAGGGGCAGCCCGGCTACGGGTATCCCCAGCAGGCGCCGCAGGGAGTCCCGCAGCAGGGTTACGGCCAGCCGCAGCAGCCGGGCCCGTACGGCCAGCCGCCGCAGCAGCCCCCGTACGGCGGAGCCCCCGGGTTCCCGCCGCCGCAGGGCGCTCCGAAGAAGAAGACGGGTCTGATCGTCGCCTCGGTCGTCGTGGCACTCGCGGTGATCGGTGGTGGGGCGTACTTCCTGGTGGGCGGAGGCAGCAGCGATGTCGCCGACGACGGCCCGCACAAGCTGATCACGCCGGCGACGGTGATCGACGGGGAGTACAAGAAGGACGACAGCAGTGGCAGTGAGACCGGCGGCATGAGCAAGGACGACCTGGCGGACGCCGAGAAGTGGGGCGTGAAGAACCCCAAGGACGTCAGTGCCCAGTATCAGTCGGGATCCCTCGAAGACAACCCGCTGGGCGCCAAGGTGCTGTCCTTCGGCGGTGTTTACGGGGAGATCGAGGACCCTGAGAAGGCCGTCGACGCGATGTTCGCCTATATGAAGTCCGAGTCGGAGAAGGGCGACAGCGCGGAGGAGGGCTCGCTGGTGGGCAGCCCCGAGGCGTTCGAGCCCGACGGGCTGGACGGCGCGATCCTGAAGTGCCAGGCGATGGTCATCAAGAACGACCCGGACAGCGGGCCCAAGGAGATCAAGCTCTCGGTCTGCATCTGGGGCGACTACAGCACCCTGGGCTTCTCCCTGCCGGTCGACATGACAAGCGCGCTGGGCGGCAAGCCGGTGTCCCTGGAGGACTCCGCCGCCACAACCGCCAAGCTGCGCAACGACGTTCGCGTCAAGCTCTGACGAACTCGCTCGAAAAGAGAGGGGCGCCCGGCCGGTTGAAC
>NZ_JBHUUW010000064.1:0-43355 GCF_042670825.1 Streptomyces sp. NPDC057137
GCCCACCGGCTTCTTCACGACAGGTCGGAGACCGTCACTTCTTGCGGCCGCGCTTCTCCCGCACCCGCACCGAGATATGGATCGGCGTGCCGTCGAAGCCGAACTCCTCGCGGAGCCTGCGCTCCACGAAGCGCCGGTAGCCCGCCTCGATGAAGCCGGACGCGAAGAGCACGAAGCGCGGCGGCCGGGTGCCCGCCTGCGTACCGAACAGGATGCGCGGCTGCTTGCCGCCGCGGATCGGGTGCGGGTGGCCGGCGACCAGCTCGCCGAGGAAGGCGTTGAGCCTGCCGGTCGGCACGCGCGTCTCCCAGCCCGCGAGCGCCGTCTCGATCGCCGGGACCAGGCGCTCCATGTGGCGTCCGGTGCGCGCCGACACGTTGACGCGGGGCGCCCACGCGATCTGCGCCAGCTCGGTCTCGATCTCGCGCTCCAGGTAGTAGCGGCGCTCCTCGTCGAGGGTGTCCCACTTGTTGAAGGCGACGACGAGGGCGCGGCCCGCCTCGACGGCCATCGTGATGATGCGCTGGTCCTGGACGCTGATGGACTCGCTGGTGTCGATCAGGACGACGGCGACCTCGGCCTTCTCCACGGCGGCGGCCGTACGGAGCGAGGCGTAGTAGTCGGCGCCCTCCTGGAGGTGGACGCGGCGCCGGATGCCCGCCGTGTCGACGAACTTCCAGACCGTGCCGCCGAGTTCGATCAGTTCGTCGACCGGGTCACGGGTGGTGCCCGCGATCTCGTTGACGACGACGCGCTCCTCTCCCGCGACCTTGTTCAGCAGCGAGGACTTGCCGACGTTCGGGCGGCCGATCAGCGCGATCCGGCGCGGGCCGCCGATGGTGGTGCCGAACGTCTGCTCGGGGGCCTCGGGCAGCGCCTCCAGGACGGCATCGAGCATGTCGCCCGTACCCCGGCCGTGCAGCGAGGACACCGGGTGCGGCTGGCCGAGACCCAGCGACCACAGCGCCGTCGCGTCGGCCTCGCCGCTCTGGCCGTCGACCTTGTTGGCGCAGAGCACGACGGGCTTGCCCGCCTTGCGCAGCAGCCTGACGACGGCCTCGTCGGTGTCGGTGGCGCCGACCGTGGAGTCCACGACGAAGACCACCGCGTCGGCGGTCTGGATCGCGTACTCGGCCTGGGCGGCGACGGACGCGTCGAGTCCGAGGACGTCCTGCTCCCAGCCGCCGGTGTCGACGAGCTTGAAGCGGCGCCCGGCCCACTCGGCCTCGTAGGTGACGCGGTCGCGGGTGACGCCGGGCTTGTCCTGGACGACCGCCTCACGGCGGCCGATGATGCGGTTCACCAGGGTCGACTTGCCGACGTTGGGCCGGCCGACGACGGCGAGGACGGGCAGCGGGCCGTGACCGGCCTCGCCGATCGCGCCCTCGATCTCCTCGGGGTCGAATCCCTCGTTGGCGGCGAGCTCCATGAACTCCGAGTACTCGGCGTCGCCAAGCTCTCCGTGCTCGTCGCCGGAGTCAATGTGGTCGTTCATGAAGTCCGTACCTCGTTCATCGTGATCGGTGCGCCGCGACTGCGCGGTGCACTACTCAAGTCCTGCCCGGCGCCCGGTGAGGCGTCTGGCGTTGTCCAGATGGGCGGTCAGCCGCTTCTGGATCCGCAGCGTGGCGTCGTCCATCGCCTGCCGCGTGCGCCGGCCGCTCCCGCCCGCCCGTCGCCCACCACCACCCTTGGCCGAGCTTCGCACCTCTTCTTCTTGCGCGTCGAAGGCGTCCCCGAAGACGACGTCGATACGGCTGCGCAGCGGTGGCAGCGCGCCTATCAGCCGCCCGCGCCGCTCCGTGCTCCCCAGCACCGCGACCGGGACGATCGGCGCCCCCGTGCGTACGGCGAAGTACGCGAGCCCGGACCGCAGGGAGGCGAAGTCGCCCTCTCCCCTGCTGCCCTCGGGGAAGATCCCCAGGACCCCGCCGCCCTGGAGCACCCCGAGCGCGTCGGTGACGGCCGCGCGGTCGGTGGTCGTACGGTCCACCTTCAGCTGTCCGATGGACAGCAGGAACGGGTCGAGCGGACCGATGAAAGCTTCTTTCTTGATCAGGAAGTGCACGGGCCTGGGCGCGGTGCCCATGAGCATCGGCCCGTCGATGTTGTGCGAGTGGTTGACGGCCAGGATCACCGGGCCGGCCGCGGGGACCCGCCAGGCGCCGAGCACCCGCGGCTTCCACAGGCCGTACATCAGTCCGATGCCGATCCCGCGGCCGACCGCCGCGCCCTTCGGGGAGGGTGAGCGGGTCGGTGCGCCCTTCCGGGAGGGTCCGGTCACCGGGCCGCCCGCTTCTCCTCGACAAGGGTGACGACGCACTCGATGACCTGCTGGAGCGTGAGGTCGGTGGTGTCCACCTCGACGGCGTCGGCCGCCTTGGCCAGCGGGGACGTCTTACGGCCGGAGTCGATCGCGTCCCGCCTGATCAGGGCTTCCTTGGTGGCGGCGAGGTCCGTGGACTCCTTGCCCTTGAGTTCGCCGCTGCGGCGGGCGGCGCGCGCCTCGGGCGAGGCGGTGAGGAAGACCTTCAGGTCGGCGTCGGGCAGCACGGTCGTGCCGATGTCACGGCCTTCGACGACGATGCCGGTCGCGGCGCCGGCGGCGATGGAGCGCTGCAGCTCGGTGATGACGGCCCGTACCTCGGGGACGGCGCTGACCGCGCTGACCTTGGCCGTGACGTCCTGCGTGCGGATGGGGCCCGAGGCGTCCACGCCGTCGACGGTGATCGTCGGGTTCGAGGCGTCGGTGCCGGACACGATGACCGGCTTGTCGGCCGCCATGGCGACGGCCGAGGGGTCCTGGACGTCGATACCGTTGCTGATCATCCACCAGGTGATCGCCCGGTACTGCGCGCCCGTGTCCAGGTAGCTCAGTCCGAGCTGGGTGGCCACGGACCGGGACGTGCTCGACTTGCCGGTGCCCGCGGGCCCGTCGATGGCGACGATCACGGCGGCCGGGGCGGTCCTGGCGTCGGTTGCAGCGGTTTCCACGGGGGCGGACACCTTCCTGGTTCACGGGGCGCGGAGTCGTACGCGAAGTGGTTCGCGGGACAGTCGCGACAGTCTCGGGACGTTCGAGGGGGCCGGTTCAAGACGCCCAGACGTCAGCACGCCCCCGCACTAAGGTTACCGAGTACTGGGGCCGTCCCTTACACCCCCGCGAAAGCCCGCCCGCGCACCGCCGCGCGAGCCGCCGCGGTCACCCCGCCGTCACCACGCGTCACCACGCCGTCACCGCGCCGTCACCGCCGGATCGACCAGCCGCGCTCGCGCAGCGCCGCGCTCAGGACGGGGGCCGACGCGGGCTCGACCATCAGCTGCACCAGACCCGCCTCCTGCCCGGTCGCGTGCTCGATCCGGACGTCCTCGATGTTGACCCCGGCGCTCTCGGCGTCCGCGAAGATACGGGCCAGCTCGCCCGGCCGGTCGCTGATCAGGACGGCGACCGTCTCGTACGACGCCGGGGCCGCGCCGTGCTTGCCCGGTACCCGCACGCGGCCCGCGTTGCCGCGCCGCAGGACGTCCTCGATGCCCTCGGTGCCGCCGCGCCGCTTGGCCTCGTCGGCGGACTGGAGCGCCCGCAGCGCCTCGACGGTCTCGTCCAGGTCGGCGGCCACGCCCGCGAGGACGTCGGCGACCGGCCCCGGGTTCGCGGTGAGGATCTCGACCCACATACGGGGGTCGGAGGCGGCGATACGGGTGACGTCGCGGATGCCCTGGCCACAGAGCCGTACGGCCGCCTCGTCGGCGTCCTCCAGGCGTGCGGCGACCATCGAGGAGATCAGCTGCGGGGTGTGGGAGACGAGGGCGACGGCCCGGTCGTGGGCGTCGGCGTCCATGACCACCGGCACCGCGCGGCAGAGCGCGACCAGTTCGAGGGCGAGGTTCAGCACCTCGGTGTCGGTGCCGGGCATGGGCGTCAGCACCCAGGGGCGGCCCTCGAAGAGGTCGGCGGTCGCGGCGAGCGGGCCCGAGCTCTCCTTGCCGGCCATCGGATGCGTACCGATGTACGCGCCCAGGTCGAGGCCCAGCGCCTCCAGCTCGCGCCGGGGGCCGCCCTTGACGCTGGCGACGTCCAGGTAGCCGCGCGCGCTGCCCGCGCGCATCGCGGCGGCGAGCGTGGTGGCGGTGTGCGCGGGCGGTACGGCGATGATCGCGAGGTCGACCGGGCCGGCCGGCGGCTCCTCGGTGCCGGCGCCGAGCGCCGCCGCCGTCCGCGCCCTGGCCGGATCGTGGTCCACGAGGTGGACGGCGACGCCGCGCCCCGCGAGGGTCAGGGCGGCGGAGGTGCCGATCAGGCCGGTACCGATGACGAGGGCGGTTCTCACTGGGCGATGTCCTTGCGGAGGGCTGCCGCGGCGCCGAGGTAGACGTGCGCGATCTCGGAGCGGGGGAGGTCGGACTCGATATGGGCGAGGATACGGACCACGCGCGGCATGGCGCCCTTGATGTCCAGCTCCTGCGCGCAGATCAGCGGTACGTCCACGATGCCGATCCCGCGGGCCGCGGCGGCCGGGAAGTCGCTGTGCAGGTCGGGGGTGGCCGTGAACCAGATACTGATCAGGTCGTCCGCTCCCAGGCTGTTGCGCTCCAGGATGGCGGAGAGCAGCAGAGCGACCTGTTCGTCCATGTGTCCCGGCTCGTCCCGCTCCAGCTGGACGGCCCCTCGGACAGCTCGTACCGGCACGTCGTGCTCCTCGTCCCGCTCAGTGATCGTGTGCTCCGTCCAGGTTAGACAGATGGGCGGCGGTACGGACGGGGCGACCGTTGCGCGAGACGCCGGGCGGGTGGTGCGTACGGCGCTCCCGTAATCTGCGTGCCCATGAGACCTGTGGACCTCGTACGTGACCACACCGTCTACGCGTGCGTCATGGGCTCCCGCGCCTTCGGTCTGGCCACCGAGGGCAGTGACACCGACCGCCGGGGCGTGTTCCTGGCGCCGACGCCGCTCTACTGGGGCTTCGAGAAGCCCCCGACCCATGTCGACGGGCCGGCCGACGAGCAGTTCTCCTGGGAGCTGGAGCGGTTCTGTCTGCTGGCGCTGCGCAGCAATCCCAACGTGCTCGAATGTCTGCACTCGCCGCTGGTCGAGTCCGTGGACGACACGGGCCGTGAACTCCTCGCCCTGCGCGACGCGTTCCTCTCCCGGCAGGCCCACGAGACCTTCGTCCGTTACGCGATCGGCCAGCGCAAGAAGCTGGAGGCGGACGTCCGGCAGCACGGCGCGCCCCGCTGGAAGCACGCCATGCATCTGCTGCGGCTGCTGGGCTGCTGCCGTGACCTGCTGCGTACGGGGCGGCTGGTCATCGACGCCGGTGAGCAGCGCGAGCCGCTGCTGGAGGTCAAGCGCGGCGAGGTCCCGTGGGCCGAGGTGGAGCGGCGGATGAACCGTCTCGGCGAGGAGGCGGACGCCGCGCTCGCCGGCACCGCGCTGCCGGCCGAGCCCGACCGTGCGCGCGTCGAGGACTTCGTGATCCGCGCGCGGCGGGCGTCGGCGCTGCGGGCGCCGGCTCCCCGGGCGTCAGCTCTCCAGGCGGGTGCGGACGACGAGGTCGTGGAGCGCCTCGTACCCGGCCGGGGAGTCGGGTAGCCGGGTCTCGGCCCTGGCCTCGGCCAGGACCTCGTGGAGCGCGTCGACGTCGCTCTGCAGCCGGGTCGGGGCGAGGCCCGTCGCCGCGCCGTGTTCGGCCTCCGCCTTCGCCTCGATCAGCTCGGGCAGATAGTCCGGCGCGCTCACCTCGGCGAGCAGCGTGGGCAGATGGGCCTGCACCTCGCCGCTGCGCATCAGATGGACGCCGGTGAGCAGCGCCCTGAACGTGTAGAGCAGCGGCTTGAGTTCGCCGGTCTTCTCGAAGAGACGCCACTGGGTGGCGGCGAATCCCCGGTAGTGGTGGGCGTGGTGGCCGGTGAGCACGCCGGGGGCGAGCGAGAGCAGTTCCCGGTGCGCGTCCGTCGAGTGCACTATCAGCGGTGAGTGCAGCTGTTCCAGTACGTAGCCGTTGCGCCGCATCATCATGCGGACGAACTTGCGCAGGTCATGGCTGACCAGGTCCATCTCCACGCCGTCCTGGTCCCACATCCGCGACCGGGTCTCGTCCGGCTCGTGCAGTCCGATGAGTTCGGCCACCGGCAGCAGGTGGGCACCACGCAGGTCGACGTCCGAGTCGGTGGAGGGGAATCCGTAGAGGTGGGCGCCGGAGACGGTGGCGAACAGCAGCGGATCCGACTCCGCGGCGAGGACCGGACCGAGGTCGGTGATGGGCAGTCCGGCGCGCTCCAGACGCGCGGCCCGCTCCTGGCGCCGGGCGTGCTCGGCCGAATGCTCGTCGGAACGCTCGGCCGAATGCTCGGCGATGGAGGGGTCCGGGAAGTGGTCCGGGGAGTCGTCCGGGGAGTCGTCCGGGGCGCCGTCGTCCGCCATGTGTTCGTCATCCGTAGGCATGGATCAAGCGTCCCAGAGTGCCCCGAGTTCCAGCAGCTCCTCGCGGTACTCGATCCGGTCCGCCCACTCCTTCGGCCAGGCACCGGCCCCGAGGTGCGCCCCCGCGAACGCGCCCGTCAGACAGGCGATCGAGTCCGAGTCGCCCTTGGTGCAGGCGGCCCGGCGCAGTGCCGTGACCGGCTCCTCGGGGAAGAGCAGGAAGCAGAGCAGTCCGGTGGCGAACGCCTCCTCGGCGATCCAGCCGTCGCCGGTCGCCAGGCAGGGGTCGGTCTCGGGTGACGGTGTGCGCAGGGCCTGTTGGAGCCGTTCGAGCACGGCCAGGCACTCGTCCCAGCCCCGCTCGATGAAATGCTCGGGGGTCGGGTCCTGGCTGTGGGTCCACAGGTCGCCGAGCCAACTGTGGTGGTAGCGGGACCGGTTCTCGTACGCGTAACTGCGCAGCAGCCCGACCAGGCCCAGCGGTTCGGTCCCCCGCGCCAGCAGGTACACCGCGTGCGCGGTGAGGTCGGAGGCGGCCAGGGCGGTCGGGTGGCCGTGGGTGAGGCCGGACTGCAACTGCGCGGCGCCCGAGCGCTGTTCGGCGCTCAGACCGGGGGCGAGCCCGATGGGTGCGACCCGCATGTTGGCGCCGCAGCCCTTGGAGTCGATCCGGCTCGCCTGCTGCCAGGGGCGGTCGCTGTCGAGGAGCTGACAGGCCGTCATGCAGGTGTTGCCGGGGGCCCGGTTGTTCTGCGGGTCGTGGAACCAGTCGACGAACTCCTCGCGCACCGGCCGGGTGAGGCGCAGCGGTCCGAGCGGGCCCCGGCCCATGGCGGTGCGCAAGCCCCGGCCGAGCGCGAGTGTCATCTGGGTGTCGTCGCTGACGATCGCGGGCTTCAGCAGCGGCAGCTCCCGCCAGGGACCGAACTTGGCGAGGATCGACGGCACGTCGTTGAACTCGGTGGGGAAGCCGAGGGCGTCGCCGAGCGCGAGCCCGGTCATGGCGCCGGTGGCGGCTCTCTTGGGGGCGGTGCCCGAGGAGGTGCCCGAAAAAGTGTCCGAGGAGGTCATGAGGTGGTCCGTCCTTCCGGTCGAAGCAGCGGCGGGTGGAGTGCGGTGGCGGTGCCCGCGCGGTAGAGGGCGGCCGGTTTGCCCCGGCCGCCGGTGCGGCGCGGCGGGCCTTCCACCGGTTCGACGAAGCCGGGTGAAGTGAGCACCTTGCGGCGGAAGTTGGGCCGGTCCAGTTCGACGCCCCAGACCGTCTCGTACACCTGCTGAAGCTCACCGAGGGTGAATCGGGGCGGGCAGAACGCCGTGGCGAGGCAGGTGTATTCGAGCTTGGCGCCGATCCGGCGCCGGCCGTCGGCCAGGATCAGCCCGTGGTCGAAGGCGAGTTGTCCGAGTTCGCCGTCGTCGTAGCGGGTCCAGCGGGCCTGCGTGGCGTCGCCGCCGCCACGTGGCTCGGGAAGGTCGGGCACGAGCGCGGTGTACGCGACGGAGACGACGCGCATCCGGGGGTCGCGGTCCGGGTCGCTGTACGTACGCAGTTGCTCGGGGCGCAGTCCGGCGACGGTGTCGGGCGACAGGCCGGTCTCCTCGGCGAGTTCACGGCGCGCCGCCTGCCCGGCGGACTCCCGGGGCCGTACGAAGCCGCCGGGCAGCGCCCAGTGGCCCAGGTACGGCTCCTCGCCGCGTTCGACGAGCAGGACGTGCAGGCTGCTCTCGCGGACCGTGAAGACGGCGAGGTCGACGGTGACGGCGAACGGCACGAAGTCGGCGGGGTCGTAGTTCTCGGGCAGACGGGGCTGCCGGGCAGGGCTCATCGGTTCTCCGGCAGGGGTGCGGCGAAGTACCAGCCCTGGTCCAGCAGGGCGTCCACGGCGGCGACCGCGTCGGCGAGTCTCTTCTCGCGCGGTCCTTCGAGCGCCACGAACGTCCGCCCCGTGCGCGTCAGTTCGGCCCTGAACCGGTCGGTCATCCAGGGCCGCAGCTCCTCGCCGTCGCGCAGCCCGTCGTCCTCGAAGGCGACGCCCTCGTGGCCGGTGAGCAGCCACAGCTGGTGCGCAACCCGGTCGGCGACCTCCTCGACGAGCGGGTTGCGGCCACCGACGTACCGCTCGTGCCAGACGGTGGTGGCGAAGGAGTCGGTGTCGCAGAAGAGGACGGGTGAGCCGGTGCGGGCGGCCTCCTCCTCCGACGCGTTCTGCCGCTCGGCGATCAACGGGAAGTCCTCGGTGGCGAGTTCGACGTCCTCCCACTGCGCGCCGGGCCATCGCTGGCGCAGGGCGGCGAGCTTGCGCTCGCTGAACTCCCGTCCGTACTCGGGGACGTAGCGCGTACGGGCCCACACACCGCCGCGCGCCCGGTAGTGCTCGGCGAGCGCCAGCGCGAGGGTCGTGGTGCCCGTGGACTCGGCGCCCAGCACCACGACGCGGCGGGTGAGCGCGGCCCTGACGGGCGGGGCGAGGAAGTCCCAGCAGCCGACGGGGTCCTTGCGGACGGCCGTGCCCGACACCGGGTGGAGCGTGCGGTCCGGGTCCACGGTGACGGACTCGGCGCCGAATCGGCGGGCGAGTTCGGCACCGTACGACTCCGAGGTGAAGACGGCGTCC
The DNA here is from genome assembly GCF_042670825.1 of Streptomyces sp. NPDC057137. Taxonomy (NCBI): domain Bacteria; kingdom Bacillati; phylum Actinomycetota; class Actinomycetes; order Kitasatosporales; family Streptomycetaceae; genus Streptomyces; species Streptomyces sp. NPDC057137. Next base: position 9,037 of record NZ_JBHUUW010000064.1, read on the forward strand.
ACGGGCTCGGGGACGGCGGCGCGGAAGACCGCCATGTGCGCGTCCCAGATGGCGGGGTCACGCAGATCCATCCGGGTGTCGTCGACGGCGCCGACGACCCGGACGTCCGGGTGGACCTCGCGCATCCAGGCGACGCGGTCCTCCAGCGGCACCGACTCCACGGAGGCGGCGCAGACGAGGACCGTGAGCCGCTCGCAGCGGTCCTGGGCGGTCCGTACGAGATGGTGGTGACCCGTGTGCGGAGGGTAGAACTTGCCGAGGACCAGGCCGTGTTCGTACGTCGCGCTCATGCCGTGACCGCCGGCGAATCGGCCGGGCGCCGGTCGAGGTCGCGCGACCAGTTACGCAGTCCGATGACGCACAGGGTCATGAAGCCGACGTAGAGGATCGACGTCAGATAGAGGTCCTTGTGCGCGTAGAGCGGGATGTAGACGATGTCGGCCGCGATCCACAGCCACCACGACTCCAGTCGCTTCCGGCACTGCCCGTACGTCGCCATCAGCGACAGCGCGGTGGTGACGGCGTCCCAGAACGGCACCGTCGACGAGGTCTGGTGGTCGAGGAGCAGCGTCAGCCCGAGAGTTCCCACCGCCCCCGCCGCGAGCAGCCAGCCCCACTCGGTGCGCGTGGTGCGCCGCACCGGGAGGTACGAGGTCCCTGGTCCACCCCCGTGGGTCCAGGTCCACCAGCCGTACACGGCGAGGGCGATGAAGACGACCTGCAGCCCGGCGTCGGCGTACAGGCCGGCCTGGGTGAACAGCAGGATGAAGAACAGGTTGTTGGCGATGCCGATCGGCCAGTTGGCGAGGTGCTGGCGGGCGACGAGCCAGACGCAGAGCGCGCCGCTGCCGAAGCCCAGCACCTCGGTCCAGCTCACCGGGGTGTCGAGGACGGTCACCAGCGGCTGCTGCAAAGGGTCGAGGAAATCCGCGAGACTCACGCCCGCCTCCTTAATGGTCAGGTTGACTATAAAGGTGAACCGGCCCGTGCCACAAGCAGAAAAGCCCGCGGCCTGGGGCCACGGGCTTTCTTCACTCGACGCGGTTCTTGCGGTGCGGTTCTTGCCGAACAGGTCGAACGGGCCGAACAGGTCGGCCTACAGACCGACTTCCTTCATCAGCATGCCGACCTCCGTGTTGGTGAGGCGGCGCAGCCAGCCGGACTTCTGGTCACCCAGCGGGATCGGGCCGAACGACGTCCGGACCAGACGCTCGACGGGGAAGCCCGCCTCGGAGAGCATGCGGCGCACGATGTGCTTGCGGCCCTCGTGGAGGGTCACCTCGACCAGGTAGTTCTTCCCGGTGTTCTCCACGACGCGGAAGTGGTCGGCGCGGGCGTAGCCGTCCTCCAACTGGATCCCGTCCTTGAGGCGCTTGCCCAGATCGCGCGGCAACGGGCCCTGGATGGCGGCGAGATACGTCTTCTTCACGCCGTACCTGGGGTGCGTGAGGCGGTGGGCCAGCTCACCGTGGTTGGTGAGCAGGATGATGCCCTCGGTCTCGGTGTCCAGCCGGCCCACGTGGAACAGCCGGGTCTCGCGGTTGGTGACGTAGTCGCCGAGGTTCTGCCTGCCGTCCGGGTCGCCCATCGTGGAGACGACACCGGCGGGCTTGTTCAGCGCGAAGAAGAGATGCGACTGGGTGGCGACGGTCAGACCGTCGACCTTGATCTCGTCCCGGTGCGGGTCGACGCGCATGCCCTGCTCGACGACGATCTCGCCGTTGACCTCGACACGGGACTGCTCGATCAGCTCCTCGCAGGCCCGGCGTGAACCCATGCCGGCCCGCGCGAGGATCTTCTGCAGCCGCTCGCCCTCCTGCTCGGCGCCCGGGTTGGTCCTGGGGGTCCTGATCTCCGGCTTGTCCGCGTACCGGTCGCGGTTGCGCTGCTCGATCTTGGCGTCCAGCTCGCGCGGGCGGGCGGGCTTGCCCGCCATCCGGCGCTTGGCCGCGATGCTCGGGGCCTTGGGGCCGCCCTTGGCGCCGCCGCGTGCGGAGGCGCCACGGCTGCCGCCGCCGGCCGAACCGCCCGAACCGCCGGAGCCGCCCTGGCCGCCACCCTGACCGGCGCCGGGACCACCGGAGCGGCCGACGTCGTAACGGCGCTCCTCGGGACGAGGCTTGCTCTCACGCTTCGGCTGCTTGTCGTCCCGCGCACCGGCGCCGCCGCCGCTCCCCCGGCTCCCGGCGCTTCCCCCGTTGCCGCCGCGTCCCCCGCCGGCCCGCGACTGGGGCTTGCCGCCCGCGGCTCCCCGGCCGCCGCCACCGCCGCTCCGGTTGCCGCTGCCGCTTCCGCTGTTCCTGCCGTTGCTTCGCATCAAATGTCCGTCTTGTCGTCTGCGTGAGTGTCCGGGGCGTACGGTGCGTCCGGATCGAACGACGGAACGCCTTCCAGGCTGTCGGCCTCGATCGCGTCCGCCTCCGGAAGGAAGGGCGCGAGTTCCGGAAGCTCGTCCAGACCGCGCAGGCCCATCCGCTCCAGGAAATAGTTCGTCGTCCTGTACAGGATCGCACCTGTTTCGGGTTCCGCTCCCGCCTCCTCGACCAGACCGCGCTGGAGGAGGGTCCGCATGACCCCGTCACAGTTCACTCCGCGTACGGCCGAGACCCGCGACCGGCTGACCGGCTGGCGGTACGCCACGACCGCCAGGGTCTCCAGCGCGGCCTGCGTGAGCCGGGCCTGCTGGCCGTCGAGCACGAAGCCCTCTACGGCCTCCGCGTACTCGGGCCGCGAGTAGAAACGCCAGCCGCCCGCGACGAGCCGCAGCTCGAATCCGCGCCGCTGGACGGTGTACTCGTCGGCCAGCGCGCGCAGCGCGTCGGCGACCGCCCGGCGCGGCCGGTCCAGGACCTTGGCCAGGTGTTCCTCGGTCGCGGGCTCGTCGACGACCATGAGGACCGCCTCCAGAGCGGGCCCCAGATCGAGGTCGGCGACCGTCCGTTGCTCACTCACGCCTTCTCCTCGCTCGCGTCCGTCGTTTCCTTCGATTCCTTCGTTTCCTTCGGGTCCTTGACGTCCACGGGGTCGGGCGGGCGGTCGAACTCGTCCGTCACCCGCGGCGCCTCGTCGTCGTCCCCGCCCGTCCAGCGCACCATGAGCGGCCCCAGGGCCTCGTCCTGGTCCAGGGCGACGGCCTTCTCCCGGTACAGCTCCAGCAGCGCGAGGAAGCGCGCCACGACGGTGAGTGTGTCCGGGGCGCCCTCGGCGAGTGTCGCGAAACTCACCTCGCCGGCCGCCCGCAGCAGCGCCACGACGATCCCCGCCTGCTCCTGGACGGAGACGAGCGGCGCGTGGATGTGGTCGATGTACACCTGCGGCTTGGGCTTGGGCTGCATCGCCTTGACCGCGAGCCGCGCGAAGCCCTCGGGGCCGATGCTGATGACGACCTCGGGGAGCAGCGCGGCGTGGTGGGGTTCCAGGCCGACGGTACGGGGGTAGCGCCGCGACTCGGAGTCCAGCCGGGCGCTGAGGATCTCGGCGATCCGCTTGTACGCGCGGTACTGGAGCAGCCGGGCGAAGAGCAGGTCCCTGGCCTCCAGCAGCGCCAGGTCGCCCTCGTCCTCCACCTCGGCGGACGGCAACAGGCGCGCGGCCTTGAGATCGAGGAGCGTCGCTGCGACGACCAGGAACTCGGTGGTCTGGTCGAGGTCCCAGTCGGGGCCCATGGCGCGGATGTGCACCATGAACTCGTCGGTGACCTTGGAGAGCGCGACCTCGGTGACGTCCATCTTGTGCTTCGAGATCAACTGGAGGAGCAGATCGAACGGCCCCTCGAAGTTCGCGAGCCGGACGGTGAACCGCCCGTCGTCGGGCTCGGATTCGGGAGCGGTGTCCGCGTCGCGTACGGAGGCGGGCTCGGGTTCCGGCGCCAGCTCGGGCTCGGGTACGGGCGCTGCCGCGCGATCGGTTTCCGGCGCGGGCTCAGGCTCAGGCTTCGTCGGCTCGGGTACGACGGGCTCCGGCGGCTCCACGGGCACCACCACCGGCTCCACCGGCGGCACCACCACCGGCTCCACGGCCACGGGCTCCACGGCCACCGGCTCGACCGCCGCGCCGGCCGCCCCCGGCCCGCGCCCCAGCGCACGGCGGGACGAGCGGGCGGTGGAGTCGTCGGTCGGCGGCATGGCGGTCCTGGAGGCGGGAGGGGCGGGGCTCGGCCCGCCGAGGCTACCTTCAGCGCCCGCGCAGGCGCCGTACGAGGATGCTCGCGTCGCCGCGCGACTCCAGGTCGGCGAGGACCACGGCGACCGCCTCGCGGACGATCCGCCCCCGGTCCACGGCGAGCCCGTGCTCGCCCCGCAGCACCAGACGCGCGTGCTCCAGGTCCATCAGCTCCTCGGCGGAGACGTAGACCGTGATCTTCTCGTCGTGCCGCTCGCGCCCGCTGGGGCGGCGGTTGGCACCGCGGCCCCCTCGGCGACGCTGTCCGCCCTGCTGGCCGACGGTGGGCGTACCGGCGCCGTTGCCACCCCCATTGCCGCCGCCGTCCTGCGAACCCTGCGGCCGGCGCTGCTGCTCCTGGTCGGGAGTGCGGCTGCGGGACGTCGCCGACGAGTCCGCGTCGGTCGCCGAGTGCTCCTGGGCCGGTGCCGGTGCCGCCGCCTTCGCGGCCCCCGACTGTTCGGCGCCCTGGTCGCTCTCCTGGGCCGGTGCCGGGACCCGCGGCTCACCGTTCGCGGTACGCCGCCGGTCGCCCGGTGAGGAAGCCTGGAGCGCCATGCCCCCGGTCGTACGGAACAGCTCGTCGGCCCCGGGCAGACTCACTCGGCGTGACACCGGGCGAGCACCTCCCTGGCGAGCTGGCGGTAGGCGGCGGCGCCGACGGAGTTGGAGGCGTAGGTGGTGATGGGCTCACCGGCGACCGTGGTCTCCGGGAAGCGCACGGTCCGGCCGATCACCGTGTGGTAGACGTGATCGTCGAAGGCTTCGACGACCCGCGCCAGGACCTCGCGGCTGTGCACCGTGCGGGAGTCGTACATCGTGGCGAGGATGCCGTCGAGCTCCAGCTCCGGGTTGAGCCGCTCCTGGACCTTCTCGATCGTCTCGGTGAGCAGGGCCACGCCGCGCAGCGCGAAGAACTCGCACTCCAGCGGGACGATCACCTTGTGCGCGGCGGTCAGCGCGTTCACGGTCAGCAGACCGAGCGACGGCTGGCAGTCGATCACGATGTAGTCGTAGTCCTGCATCAGCGGCTTGAGCGCCCGCTGGAGCGTGGACTCCCTGGCCACCTCGCTCACCAGCTGCACCTCGGCGGCCGAGAGGTCGATGTTGCTCGGGAGCAGGTCCATGTTGGGCACGGCGGTCTTCAGGAGCACCTCGTCGGCCGACATGCCCCGCTCCATGAGCAGGTTGTAGACCGTGAGGTCGAGCTCCATCGGGTTGACGCCGAGACCGACGGACAGGGCGCCCTGCGGGTCGAAGTCGACGAGCAGCACCCGCCGTCCGTACTCCGCGAGCGCGGCGCCCAGGTTGATGGTCGACGTGGTCTTGCCGACGCCGCCCTTCTGGTTGCACATCGCGATGATCTTCGCGGGGCCGTGGTCGGTGACCGGGCCGGGGATCGGGAAGTACGGCAGGGGACGCCCGGTCGGGCCGATTCGCTCGCGGCGCTGGCGTGCTGCGTCGGGGGCGAGGGTGGCCGCGTACTCGGGGTCGGGCTCGTACTCGGCGTCGGGGTCGTAGAAGTGCCCCTCGGGCACCTCGTCGAAGTCGGCGAAGTGGGTGGACTCTCGGCCACTCTCGTTGCCGGCCATGGCGTTCACGTGTTGGCCGTCCATCGTCTGGTGGGCTGTCGTCATGTGCTGATGGGTGGTGAAGGTGCGGACAGCGACGGAGCCGACGGCCTCTAGCCCGGACGACGGGCTCTGGTGGCCCATCGCAGGCATTCCTGGTTGACCACCCCCGGGAGTAAATGTCGACTCATTCACAAGTCGTCTTACCTCCTTGGACGTGACCAGGAAACTTATCGATAGGTCAGCGTGGCACCATGCCGACGGTTGGCGACTCTATGGCGTGTCACCACTCCGCAGCAACACAATCCGCCGGACCCGGCCCGATGTGTCGGCAACCGAACACCCTTGTGTCAAGGGCGCGCAGACCTCCGTCGAGGCGTTTCACACGGGTGCGAAAGGGTTAAAGGGTTACGTTCGAGGCGAGTTGAGCGCGGGCCCGGAAGTGGCGGGACACACAGCCGGCCGGACCTTGCCGAGCAAGATCCGGCCGGGGGCGCGAGGTTGACGGACGCCGTTGACGGGTCAGGCCAGAACGGTGGCCAGTTCGGTGTACGGAAGGTCGTGGGCCTCGGCCACGGAACCGTAAGTGACCTGCCCGTCATGGGTGTTGAGGCCCTTGGCGAGTGCCGGGTCACGGCGCAGCGCCTCGGTCCAGCCGAGGTCGGCGAGAGCCACGATGTAGGGGAGCGTGGCGTTGGTCAGCGCGTAGGTCGACGTGTTCGGCACGGCACCCGGCATGTTGGCGACGCAGTAGAAGACCGAGTCGTGGATCCGGAAGGTCGGCTCGGCGTGGGTGGTGGGGTGTGAATCCTCGAAGCAACCACCCTGATCGATTGCAATGTCGACAAGTACACTTCCGGGCTTCATCTTGGCCACGAGCGCGTTGGTGACCAACTTCGGAGCCTTCGCGCCGGGGATGAGAACGGCGCCGATGACGAGGTCGGCCTCGACGACCGCGCGCTCCAGTTCGTACGTGTTGGAGACGATGGTCTGGACCTTCGTGCCGAAGATCTTGTCGGCCTCGCGCAGCTTGTCGATGTCGCGGTCGAGCAGCGTCACATGGAAGCCCATGCCGACGGCGATCTGCGTGGCGCTCCAGCCGGAGACACCGCCGCCGATGACGACGGCGCGGCCCGGAGCGGTACCGGGAACGCCGCCCGGCAGCACGCCACGGCCGCCGACGGAGCGCATCAGGTGGTACGCGCCGACCTGCGGGGCCAGCCGGCCTGCGACCTCGGACATCGGGGCGAGCAGCGGGAGCCGGCGGTTCGCGGTCTCGACGGTCTCGTACGCGATGGCGGTGGTACGGGACTTCAGCAGGGCGTCGGTGCACTCGCGGGAGGCGGCGAGATGCAGGTACGTGAAGAGGGTCTGGTCCTTGCGGAGGCGGTGGTACTCCTCGGCGATGGGCTCCTTGACCTTCAGTACGAGGTCGGCGGTGGCCCAGACCTCGTCGGCGGTGGGCAGGATCCGGGCGCCGGCGGCGATGAACTCGGCGTCCGTGATGGAGGAGCCGGCGCCGGCGTCCCGCTCGATGGCGACCTGGTGACCGTGGCGCACGAGCTCGTGCACTCCGGCGGGGGTGATGGCCACCCGGAACTCGTTGTTCTTGACCTCGCGGGGGATGCCGACGAGCACGGTGATCACGGTCCTTGGCTCAGGGGTTACTCGGGCAATGCCCCCCAAACCCACACGCCCAGGGCGCATCGGAAGGCACCGTTGCCGGTTACGACAGAGCCAGTCTAATGAAGGACTTCCCGCTGTCTAGCCTTGCAAAGCATCAACCTTCAGCCGAGGGGCTACGGATTTCGTAGGTGGAGGTGTCGGTTCCGAGCAGACGATCAGAGGCGTTGCGGTGCAGTCGGGCCGCCGTCGGGTCGCCGAGTCGGTCCAGCGTGTCCGCGAGCCGGAGCTCCAGCGCGGCCTGGAGACGCGTGTCACCGGCCAGCCGCGCGTACTCCACGGCCTCCTGGCAGGTGTGCAGCGACTCCTCGGGGCGGCCCGCGTACTCCTGGACCCTGGCGGCCTCGCTGAGGGCGCGGGCCTGACCGGAGAGGTCCTGGAGCCTGCGATGGCCCGCCGCGGCGGCGCGCCAGTGGCGCAGCGCCTCGCCGTAGCGGCCCGCGTAGGTGTGGACGGTGCCGAGCCGTCCGTACAGCCGTGCCTCGTCGGCCCGCTCGCCGCGGCTGAGCCGCTGCGCGAGGGCGCGGCCGTACCAGTCGGCGGCGCGGTGCCAGTCCTGGAGTTCCTGGTAGGCGCCGCCTACGGATTCCATCGCGCGGCCGGTGGCGTAGTGGTCGTTCGCGGCCCTTCCGGCGTCCAGGGCGGACCGGTAGCGGGCCAGCGCGTCGTACGTACGGCCCGACCTGGCGTCCAGATCGCCGATGTTGAGCAGCGCGGCGGCCTCCTCGCGGTACAGCCCCTGGCGCTCGGCGACACCGAGGACGAGCTGGTGGAGCCCGTACAGGTCCGGCGCGGCCGCGTCCGTGCCCTGGTGCGCGGCGAGCGCCCGTACGAGGGCGGAGACCAGCCTGCGGGCGAGGGTGTCCAGCTCGCCGTCGGCCACGGCGAGCCGGGCGGACGCCAGCAGGGCGGGCCTGCGGGACCGCAGCCAGTCGGCGGCGGCCCGCGCGGTCTCGAAGCGCACGGCGCGGGGCAGCGAGGCGAGCTTCTTACGGGCCGGGGAGCCGTCGGGCTCGGTGACGGCGCGGCACGACTGGAGGAGCCGTACGGTCCGCTCCAGCATCCGGGCCCTGGCGAGCTGCACCTCGGCGGGCCGGTCCTTCTCCGCCATCAGCGCGCGCGTCAGGGGGGCGAGGGCGCCGGGGATCTCGTACTGCTCCCCCACCGGCCGAAGCAGGTTCAGCGCGGCGAGATCGTCCAGCACCGCGCCGGCGGCGGAGACGGAGCAGCCGGCCAGCGCGGACGCGATGGGGGCGTCGGCGAGCCCGGCGGGGGCGAGTGAGAGCAGCCGCAGCATCCCGGCGGTGGAGGGCGGCAGGCCCTCGTACACGAACCGGAAGGCGCGCGCCAACGGGCGGGCGCCCTGCGGTTGTTCGAAGTCCTCGGGGACGGAGCGCAGCCGCTTGGCGACGTCGGCGACCGAGACCCTGGGGTTGGCGGCGAGCCAGCCGCCGACGAGCGCGATCGCGGCGGGCCGGCCGGCGCACTCCTCCGCCAGGGACTCGGCGGCCTGCGGGTCGACGGTGATCCGTACGGATCCGGTGAAGGTGCCGAGGAGTTCGATGGCGGACTTGGCGTCCAGGCCGCCGATGGTGCAGGGGCGGATGTCGGGGATACCGGTGAGCGGTCCGCGCGCGACGGCGACGACGAGGCAGTCCGGGTTCTCGGGGAGCAGGAGGTCGACCTGCTCGGCGTCGTGGGCGTCGTCGAGGAGGAGCAGGACACGGCGTACGGCCAGCGCCTCACGCACCATCTCGGACATCTCGTCATCCCCGGCGCCGGCCGGCACGTCGATGCCGAACTCACCGAGGAGGTCGCGTGCGGTGCGCTCGACGGGTACGGGCTCACCGCCGGGCTCGGTGAGCCGGATGTGCAGCACCCCGTCGGGATACCGCCGCCCCACCTGCCGCGCCAACTCCCGCGCGAGCGCGGTCCGCCCGGATCCCGGCTGCCCGGCGATGAGCAGCACCCGGGTGTGCGCGGCCTTGCGCCCGGCGATGGTGTTGAGCCCGGCGCGCTCGATGTCGGTGTGCAGGGCTTTCAACTCCCGCTGCCGCCCGAAGAACCAGCGGGCGGGGCTGGGCGGCGCGATACCGGTCGCGGCACGGGCGGGGGGTGACGCGGCGCTCCGCCGCTCAGCCGGGGGCACGACCCCACCGGCAGCCGGGCCGCGGTCGGAGACGGGCCGGGCGGGCGCGCCGGCTTCCGGCGCGGGCGCGCGGCGGGTGACTGCCGACACGGCGCCGGCCGCGTGGCTGGCGTGCGCCTCGGCGCGTCCGCGAGAACCGTCGACGGCCGAACCCACAGAACCGGCTTCCGTCGCCTCACGCACCGACGCGCGGCCGGCGGCGGCCTCCGCCGTGGCCGGAACCGGGGAGCGGGGTTCCATCGTCCTGACCGGGTCACCGCCCGCCAAGGCGCGGTCGTCGCCGTACGACGGAGGCACGGCCGCAGGAACCGACGGGCCGACTTCCGGCGCGGGCGCGCGGCCGACGTGCGCTTCGGCGCTCCGCCGGTCGGGCGGGGACACGGAACCACCGGCAGCCGCGCCGCGGTCGGAGACGGGCCGGGCAGGCGTGCCGACGTGCGGACGTTCATCGCCGTGCGGCGCGGGCACGGCCGCAGGAACCGACGGGCCGACTTCCGGCGCGGGCGCGCGGCCGGCGTGCGCTTCGGCGCTCCGCCGGTCAGGTGGGGACACGGAACCACCGGCAGCCGCGCCGCGGCCGGAGACCGGCCGTGCAGGCTGGGCCGAGGGGCCGGCTTCCGTCGCCTCACGCACCGACGCGCGGCCGGCGGCGGCCTCCGCCGTGGCCGGGTCGCCGCCCGCCGAAGCTCGGGCCGTGGTCGCCGGCCCAGCACCGTCGAGCGGGGCGCGAGGCTCCTCCCGCGCGGTCGACACTTGGTCGGCGCCGCGTGAGCCTGACTTCTTACGCCCGGCGCTCACCCCGTCAGGCGCCGCAGCCGGGCCGTCAGCCGTCGGTGCGGGGTCAGCCGGTACGCCGGTTTCCGGTGCCGTGGCCAGGTCTCCGGGCTTCGGCGCGCGGTCGGAGGCCGCCCGCGCACGCGCAGTCGTCGAAGCGCGGCGAGCGCGGGGCTTCTTGGCGCCGGTGGTGCCGGTGGCGGCGTCCGGCGTCGGCGGGGCTTCGGCTCCCGTGGCCGAGACGTCCGGAGTTGACGGGGAGTCAGAGACCGGTCGGGTCCCGGCACTCCGGCGGCGGGCGGGTCGCGGGGCGTCAGGCGGCCCCGTATCCACCGGAGTCGTGTCCCCGCCGCGCGACCTCGCAGGGCCGCCGTCCAAGTCCACCGCCTGGTCCGTCACGGCCACGCTCCTTCCCTCGCCCGTTCGGCGGGGTGCGCACGAGTCGAGCCCGGCGGGTGTCCGCACGGGTGATTCGAGCGTAGTTCACGCTGTGCGACGAACCGCGCGGGCGCGGCGACAAATCCCCCAATCGGATCAGCAGTTCGTCCTACTGAAGGACCGCACGGACTCCGTGCTCACCGGCCACGGCGACTGGCCGATTCCGGCCTCCGTCGCTCCACCAGCTCCACCAGCTCCGCCCGCCCTCACGCCTCGAACGGCCGCGCCGGCCACTCCGCGTCCGCCGGACGCAGCGCGTCCAGACCGTCCCCCGCCAGCGCCGCCGTCAGCGACATCGCACCCACCACGAGCGCGTTGTTGTGCAACTCGCCCGCCAGTACGCCCCGTACCAGCTCCGCGAGCGGCACCCGCGCCTGCTCCATGTCCGCCTCCTCCTCGGAGACGTCGAAGCGCTCGCCCTCCGCCTCCGACAGGTCGCGCGCCAGGAAGATCCGTACGGACTCGTCGCAGCCGCCCGGCGTGGTGTAGACGTCCGTCAGCACCCGCCAGTCCTCCGCCTTGACGTGCGCCTCCTCGTACAGCTCCCGCTGCGCCGCGTGCAGCGGGTTCTCGCCGGGGATGTCGAGCAGCCCGGCCGGGATCTCCCACAGCTTCTGGCGGACGGGGTGCCGGTACTGGCGCAGGACCAGCACGCGGTCCGACTCGTCCAGGGCGAGGATCGCGACCGAACCGGGGTGGACCTGGTAGTCGCGGCGCGCGACCGAGCCGTCGGGCATGACCACGTCGTCCGTACGGACGCTGGTCTTGTTGCCCCGGAACGGCGTCGCCGTGGCCGTGATCCGCCACTCCTCGGGGGTGTCCTTGATCGTCATCGAAACCTACCTCCGCACACGCCCGGACAGTGAAAGACCGAGGCACGGATCCCGGTGCCGGGAAGCCGTACCTCGGTCCACGTTATCGCCTCGGGCCGATGCCCTACGCGCCCTGCTGACGCTCCACCGCGGCCTTGACCAGGCCCGCGAACAGCGGGTGCGGCCTCGTCGGACGCGACCGCAGCTCCGGGTGCGCCTGAGTGGCGACCAGGTACGGGTGCACCGTGCGCGGGTACTCCACGTACTCGACGAGCTTGTTGTCGGGCGATGTGCCCGAGAAGACGAGGCCCGCCTTCTTCTCCAGCTCGGCGCGGTACGTGTTGTTGACCTCGTAGCGGTGCCGGTGACGCTCCTCCACGTACGGCTGGTCGTCGTAGACGCCCCGCACGATCGAGCCGTCCGCGAGCTTCGCCGGGTACAGGCCGAGCCGCATCGTGCCGCCGAGGTCGCCGGCGCCTTCCACGTAGGCGAGCTGCTCCTCCATCGTGGAGATCACCGGATGCGCCGTCGCGGCGTCGAACTCCGTGGAGTTGGCGTCCGGGTTCTCCAGGAGGTTGCGCGCGGCCTCGATGATGATGCACTGCAGGCCCAGGCAGATGCCCAGCAATGGGATCTTCTGTTCGCGTGCGTACTGGATCGCCCCGACCTTGCCGGTCACCCCGCGCTCGCCGAATCCGCCGGGGATCAGGATGCCGTCGACGTCCCCGAGCTGCCGCGCCGCGCCCGCGGGCGTCTTGCAGTCGTCCGAGGTGACCCACTTGACCTTGACCCGCGCCTTGTTGGCGAAGCCGCCGGCCCGCAGCGCCTCCGTCACCGACAGATACGCGTCGGGCAGGTCGATGTACTTGCCGACGAGCGCGACGGTGACCTCGTGGTCGGGGTTGTGCACCCGGTCCAGCAGGTCGTCCCAGACGGTCCAGTCGACGTCGCGGAACGGCAGGTCCAGCTTCCGTACGACGTACGCGTCCAGGCCCTCGGTGTGCAGCACCTTCGGGATGTCGTAGATGGACTTCGCGTCGATCGCCGCGACCACGGCCGCCTCGTCCACGTCGCACATCAGCGAGATCTTGCGCTTGATCGAGAGCGGCACCTCGCGGTCGGCGCGCAGCACGATCGCGTCCGGCTGAATACCGATGCTGCGCAGCGCCGCGACCGAGTGCTGGGTCGGCTTGGTCTTCAGCTCGCCGGAGGGGCCGATGTACGGGAGCAGCGAGATGTGCACGACGAAGACGTTGTCGCGGCCGACCTCGTGGCGGACCTGGCGGACGGTCTCCAGGAACGGCTGCGACTCGATGTCGCCGACCGTGCCGCCGACCTCCGTGATGACGACGTCGACGTCGTCGGTCGCCATGCGCCGGATGCGGTGCTTGATCTCGTTGGTGATGTGCGGGATGACCTGGACGGTGTCGCCGAGGTACTCGCCGCGCCGCTCCTTGGCGATGACCGTGGAGTAGACCTGGCCGGTGGTGACGTTGGCCGAGCCGTCGAGGTCGACGTCCAGGAAGCGCTCGTAGTGCCCGATGTCCAGATCGGTCTCGGCGCCGTCGTTGGTGACGAACACCTCACCGTGCTGGAACGGGTTCATCGTTCCCGGATCGACGTTCAGATACGGGTCGAGCTTCTGCATGGTGACCCGCAGGCCCCGCGCCTTGAGGAGGGCCCCCAGGCTGGAGGCGGTCAGGCCCTTGCCGAGGGAGGAAGCGACGCCCCCGGTGACGAAGATGTGCTTGGTCGTCGAGGAGGTCGAGGATCGGTTCGGCATGGCCAAGAGGGGGCTCCCGTGGTCGCGGTCTGAGGTGCGTACCGGCGCCCCTGTCCGGTGGATCACCGGTGCGAACCGGAGGATCTGGAGGGGTGCCGTCGCTGCGGTTCGGGGCCCCTGAGAAGCGCTGGGGGGCCATCCGTCCACGGGCCACCAGGGTATCAGCGACGGCGGGGGCACGTCCCCGTCGTCCACGCGCCGGACCCGCTCCGACCGCGCGTCCACCCCTACGAACGGACGCGCCGCGTGAGCGCGGGCGCGCCCGGGATCGCCTCGCGACGGCTGCCCGGCCACGTCGACACCGGGGATTTATCAGGGGCATATCAGGGGCGGTTTCCAGCCACCGCGCTATGCGCGTCGATGACCTTCCGGGGCCTCCCGGCGTCCATCCAAGATCACAAGTTGATCAACCCTGTGAGCCCGCGTGATCAGCGGACGGTCACCGGTCGATCACCTCAGGGTCACCGGACCGTCGGCACTCAGTTGTCGGCCCGTTACCGCACGTCATCGGACCTGCGACGGCCGTGGCTGTGTCACTCTTGGCCCACTCGTTCGGCTCACTTGTGTTGCCGGGACACCTGCGCGGATCTCCGAGGTGCGTCGTATCCTGCTCGGACATTCGCTGCCGAGTCCGGCCGGCAAACGGCACTATCCCCGCCCGTGTTCCCGGAAAAAGAGCTCGTCAACGACCCTTGACCGCAGTAAGCGCCCCGAGGGGCGAACGTGGCCGTTCGACTGGAGATGCACGTGGCCGGGCGCATCGAGGATTACGCACTCATCGGAGACATGCAGACCGCCGCCCTGGTCTGCCGGGACGGCACAGTCGACTGGCTGTGCCTGCCCCGCTTCGATTCACACGCCGTGTTCGCGGCGCTGCTGGGAACCGACGAACACGGTTTCTGGCGGCTCGGACCGGCCTCCCCCGCGGGAGCCGAACCCCCGCGGGCCGACAGGCGCCGCTACGTGGGCGACTCCCTGATCCTGGAATCGGAATGGGACACGCCGCGCGGCACGGTCAGAGTGACCGATTTCATGCCCCCGCGTGACGGCGCGCCGCAGCTGATCCGGATCGTGGAAGGCGTCAGCGGCCGGGTGCCGATGCGCTCCGCGCTGCGGATGCGTTTCAGCTACGGCCGGGTCGTGCCCTGGGTTCACCAGGTGGACAACCGCACCGTCGCCGTCGCCGGGCCGGACTCGATCTGGCTCGACACCGAGGCGGACACGTACGGCAAGAACCTGACGACGTACTCCGACTTCACCGTGGCGCCCGGCGACCGCGTCGCCTTCACCATCAGCTGGCAGCCCTCGCACCGGCAGCCGCCCGCGCTGCCGGACCCCGAGGGATCGCTGACGCTGACGTCGGACTTCTGGCGGGAGTGGGTCGAGCACTGTACGTACCACGGCCCCTACCGCGAGGCCGTCGTCCGCTCGCTGATCACGCTGAAGGCCCTGACGTACGCGCCGACCGGCGGGATCGTCGCCGCGCCCACGACGTCGCTGCCCGAGGAGATCGGGGGCGTACGGAACTGGGACTACCGCTACACCTGGCTGCGCGACGCCGCCATCACCCTCTCCTCGCTGCTGCGCACCGGCTACCGCGAGGAGGCCCGCGCCTGGCGCGAATGGCTGCTGCGGGCCGTCGCCGGCGACCCCGAGAATCTCCAGATCATGTACGGGATCGCGGGCGAGCGTGAGCTGGGCGAGGCGGAGCTGGACTGGCTGCCGGGGTACGAGCAGTCGGGCCCCGTCCGGGTCGGCAACGGCGCGGCGCACCAGCTCCAGCTCGACGTGTACGGCGAGGTCACCGAGGCCCTGCACCTGGCGCACATGACGGGTCTGGCGCGCAACGACTACGCCTCGCTGCTCCAGCTCAAGCTGATCGAGTATCTGGAGACGCACTGGGACCAGCCGGACGAGGGCATCTGGGAGGTGCGCGGGCCGCGCCGCCACTTCGTGCACTCGAAGGTCATGGCGTGGGTCGCGGTCGACCGGACGATCAAGCTGATCGAGTCCGGCGACGCGGACGGCCCGCTGGAGCGCTGGCGCGAGATGCGCGACGACATCCACCACGACGTGTGTGAGAAGGGTTACGACAAGGAACGCAACACCTTCACACAGTCGTACGGCTCCAAGGAGCTGGACGCCTCGCTGCTGCTGATCCCGCAGATGGGCTTCCTGCCGCCGGACGACAAGCGCGTCATCGGCACCATCGAGGCGATCCAGCGCGAGCTGTCCACGGAGGACGGCTTCGTCCTGCGCTACCCGACCTCGGGTGACGACGCGGGCGTGGACGGTCTGGAGGGCGACGAAGGCGCGTTCCTGGCCTGCTCGTTCTGGCTGGCGGACGATCTCGCGATGATCGGCCGGGTCGACGAGGCCCGGAAGCTCTTCGAGAAGCTGCTGGCGCTCCGTAACGACCTGGGGCTGCTCGCCGAGGAGTGGGACTCGCGGCTGCAGCGGCAGGTCGGCAACTTCCCGCAGGCGTTCAGCCATGTGCCGCTGATCGACACGGCGCTGCGGCTGACGGCTTCGGGGGCGTACGGGGGCTAGGCCCTGTCCGGCGGATCTTCGGGGGCCCGCGCGGGTTCGGGGACGTCTCCGGAGACATCCGGAGACGGACACCGGCGCGCGGGCCGGGTAGCGTCCGATCCCATGGACGATCAGGCCGGAATCACCGTGCGACGGGCCCTGGAGCTGCCGGGGCTCCGTGGCGGCCTCCCCGAGGTCGTCGCCGGGGCCGACCGGCTGCACCGCACCGTGCGCTGGGTGCACGCGGGCGAGGTGCCGAACATCGCGTCCCTCCTCAAGGGTGGTGAGCTGCTGCTCACCACCGGCATCGGGCTGGGCACCCGCCCCGCGGAACAGCGCGCCTTCGTACGCACCCTCGCCGACCGTGGCATCGCGGCGCTCGTGGTGGAGCTGGGGCCGCGGTTCGGGCGGCTGCCCGCCGCGGTCGTGGAGGCGGCGCGGGCGGCCGGGCTGCCGCTGGTGCAGCTGCACCGCGAGGTCCCGTTCGTCTCGGTGACCGAGGAGGTCCACACCGAGATCGTCAACGGCCACTACGCGCTGCTGCGCCAGGCCGAGGAGGTCCACCGGCGGTGCACGGACGCGCTGCTCGACGGCGGTGGCGTACCCCAGGTGCTGCGTATCCTCGCGGACTTCGCGGGCAACCCCGTCTTCCTGGAGACCGCCGACGGGCAGTTGCTGTACGCGGCGGCCGGCGCGTCGGGGCCGCCGACGGCCGCGGAGCCGCTCCAGGTGTGGGAGGGGCTGCGGGCACAGCGGGCCGACCGCGAGGCGGGGCCGCCGGCGGGCACGGTGCTGGTGGACGTACCCGGTGGCGGGCACGGGGCCGGTGCCGTACGCGCCCGGCTCGTACTGCCTCCGGTGTCGACCCCGCTGCTTCCGGTGCACCGGATGGCGGCCGAGCGGGCGGCGGGCATCCTGGCGGTAGTTCTGATGCAGGCGCGTCAGGAGGACGAGCTGGCCGCGCGGGGCCGGGGCGACTTCCTCACCGACCTCGCGGAGGGCCGTGTCGCGGCGGACGACGCGCCCGCGCAGGCCGCCGTGCTGGGCTTCCGGCCGGGCGCGGGGCCGCTGCTGCCGGTGGTGATGCGGCTGGGCCCCGAGCCGGCTCCGTCGGGCAACTGGGCGCCGCTGGCACGGGCCGTACTGGAGGAGCTGGCGTCCCTGGGAGTGCCGGTGCTGCTGGGCGTACGTCCGGTGGAGGGCCGGATCCCGCTGCTGATCGCCCTGCGCTCCGAGTCCGAACGCGCGGCAGTGGCCGACCGGGTGGCCGCGGCGCTGCGGGCGGGCGTGGAACGGGCCGGACTGGAGCGTCCCGGCGGCCGGCGGCCCGTGGTGGTCGTCGGGGTCCCGGGCGGCTGGGCGGCGGCGAGCGCGGGCCTGCGTCACGCGGCGGAGACCGCGACGGCGGCGGGCGGCCTGCCGGACCGGCCGTGGCACGACGCCAGGCGGCTGGACATCGACCTGCTGCTGTGGCGGCTGCGGGACCACCCGGACCTGTCGGCGTTCGTGGACCGCGCGATCGGCCCGCTGCTCACCCACGACCGCACGTCCCGGGCTCCGTTGCTGCCGACGCTGACGACGTTCCTGGACCACGCGGGCCGCAAGGCGGAGACGGCGCGCGAACTGCACCTGAACCGGCAGACGCTCTACAACCGGCTGGCCCGCATCTCCGAACTGCTCGGCACGGACCTGGACGACCCGCAGACGGTCCTGGCCCTGAGCCTGGCGTTGCGCGCGCGGCGGCACGTGCGCTGAGGACGAACCCGCCACCGGGCGAAACCGGCCGGCCGGCGCCAGGTGCCACAAGCCCGAGCGATCCGCCGGACAGGCCCCCGCCTGGTCAGCGCGGTGGCGTCGGCTGCGTCAGTTCGTCGTAGACGCTGAGCACTTGGGCGATCGTGTGGTCCTCCGTCGGCCACGTCGCCGCCCGGACCGGGCCCGCCGCCGCGAGTTCCGCGCGGCGGTCGGGGTCGGCCAGCAGGCGGGTCACCGTGTCCGCGAGGGCGGTGGCGTCGCCGTACGGGATCAACTCCGCCGCGTCGCCGACCAGTTCGGGGACGGCTCCGACCGCCGTGGCGACCAGGGGGACACCGAGTCGTAGCGCCTCCTGGGCCAGGAGCGACCGGGCCTCCCAGCGGCTGGGCAGCAGCGCGATGTCCGCGGCGGCGAGGAGTTCCGTCACGTCGTCGCGGCGGCCGACGAGGCTGACCGGCAGACCCTCGTTGTCGATCCTCCCCTGGAGCGCGGCCCGTTCGCGGCCCTCGCCCGCGATGACGAGCAGCGGTTCGGGATCGAGGCCGCGCCACGACCTCGCGGCGTCCAGCAGCGTGCCGTATCCCCGGTCCGGTACGAGGCTGCCGACCGCCATCAGCAACGGCCGCCCCACCACGCCCAGTTCGGCGCGGGCCTTGCAGCCCTCGTCGCGCTCGGCGTCGTCGCCGGGCGCCGAGGCCCGGCGCGGGGCCGGGACCGCGACCGGCGCGAGGCGGGCGTCGCGGGCGCCGCGCCTGCGGGCCCGGTCGACCAGTTCGGACGAGGCGCCGAGCACAACGGCCGCCGCCCGCACGGCCCTTCGCTCCAGCAGCCGCAGCAGATGACCGCGCGGCCCGTCCGCGTGTACGCGGGTGTGCCAGGTGACGACGAGCGGCACGCGCTGCCCGCCGAGAGCGACCGCCGCGCGTACGGCGGCGTGCAGTCCGTGCGCGTGCACCACGTCGGCGGCGGCGCACGCGGCCCGCAGCGCCCCGAGCGAGACGGGATCGCCGCGCCGGGCCACCGGCACGTGGTCGGCGCCGCAGCCCCGGAAGTCGTAGACCCGCTCCAGCGAGTCCGGCGCGCAGACGGTGACCCGTACGCCCCGGGCGACGAGCCCGGCCGCCAGCGACCTGACGTGCGCGCTGCTGCCCGCGCTGCCACCGCCGAGCACTTGGACCGTACGCAGCTGTGTCACGTGTCCAAGGCTCCTGTTCCGGTGGTGTGTGCTGCGCCAAGGATGCCAGCCGGTACGGACCATCCGGCACCGAGGGGGCGTCGCGGGTGTGTCGGTCGCCCCGCTCCCCACCCGACATCACTCACACGAGTGACCCGGCGACGCGCACCACGTACGCCACCGCCGGTCCGAGACCCCGAGGCCCGCGCTGCGCGTGCGCCCCGCGCGTCCGCCTCACGCGTCCGCGCGGGCCGTCGCCAGCAGTTCCTCGGCGTGCGCGCGGGCCGTCTCGGAGTCCTCCTGGCCCGCCAGCATCCGCGACAACTCCCGTACCCGGTCCTCGCCTTCGAGGACCGTCACACCGGACCGCGTCACCGAGCCGTCGTTCGTCTTCTCCACCAGCAGCTGCCGGTCGGCGAAGGCCGCGACCTGCGGCAGGTGCGTCACGACGACCACCTGCGCGGACTTGGCGAGCTTCGCGAGCCGCCGGCCGACCTCGACCGCCGCCTTGCCGCCGACGCCCGCGTCCACCTCGTCGAAGAGGTACGTCGGTACCGGATCGGACCCGGCGAAGACCACCTCCACCGCGAGCATCACGCGCGACAGCTCACCGCCGGACGCGCCCTTGGCGATGGGCCGCGGCTGGGCGCCGGGGTGCGGGGCCAGCAGCAGTTCGACCTCGTCGGCGCCGGACGAGCCGTACGCCACCGGGCGGCCGTCCACCTCGACACCGTCCGGGTCCTCGGTCTGCGTCACGTCGAACGAGACGCGCGCGTGCGGCATGGCCAGGGACGCGAGTTCGGCGGTGACGGCTTCCGCGAAGCGTGCCGCCGCCTCCGTCCGGGCGTCGGTCAACGCCTGTGCCAGACCGGAGAGTTCACTCAACAGAGTGGTGTGCTCGGCGGTCAGTTCGCCGATCCGCTCGTCGTCACCTTCGAGTTCGGTCAGACGCGCGGCGTTCTCCTGGGCCCAGGCCAGTACGCCGTCGATGTCCTGGCCGTACTTGCGCGTCAGCCCGGTGAGCGCCGCCCGCCGCTCCTCGACCGCCGCGAGCCGCAGCGGGTCGGAGTCCAGGTTGTCGGCGTAACCGGCGAGTTCACCGGCCACGTCCGCCAGCAGGATCGCGATCTCGCCCATCCGGTCGGCGAGCGCGGCCAGGGCCGGGTCGTGGGCCCGTACGGCCTCCAGGGCGCGTCCCGCACCGCCGACGAGCGTCGTCGCGTCGCCGCCCTCCGCCGGGTCCTCGGGGTTCCCGGCGAGCGCCGCGTGCGCGACGGACGCCGCGGACGCCAGCGCCTCGGCGTGGCCGAGCCGTTCGGCCTCGGCGGCCAGTTCGGTGTCCTCGCCCGGCAGGGGCTCGACGGCGGCGATCTCGTTCAGGCCGAAGCGCAGCAGGTCGGCCTCCTGCGCCCGTTCCCGGGCGCGGGTGGTCAGCTCCGCCAGTTCGGTGGCGACAGCCCGGAGCCGCCGGTAGGCGTCCGTGTACTTGGCGAGCGGCCCGGCGACCGCGTCCCCCGCGTACCGGTCGAGCGCCTGCCGCTGCCGCGCGGGCCGCAGCAGGCCCTGCTGGTCGGTCTGGCCGTGCACGGCGACGAGGTCGTCCGCCAGCTCGGCCAGCACGCCCACGGGCACGGAACGTCCTCCGATGTGGGCGCGCGAGCGCCCCTCGGCCGAAACGGTCCGGCTGATCAGCAGCGCGCCGTCGTCGAGTTCGGCGCCGGCCTCTTCCGCACGCCTGGCCGCCGGGGCGTCGGCGGCCATGGTGAGCCGCCCCTCCACCACCGCGGCCTTGGCACCGATCCGCACCAGGGCGGCGTCGGCGCGACCGCCGAGCAGCAGCCCCAGGCTGGTGACGACCATGGTCTTGCCCGCGCCGGTCTCACCGGTCACCGCAGTGAAGCCCGGCGACAGCTCGACCACCGCGTCGTCGATGACCCCGAGCGACCGTATCCGCATCTCCTCCAACACGGACACGACCTTACGAGGTCCGGAGCCCGCTGTGCGACGGCCCCCGCCCTCCGGTTCGGTCACGGGGTCACCCGGGGGGCCGGTATCGGTTGATCTCGCGGCCGGGGCGCGGGCAGGGCGCGGCGGAGGAGTCGTACGTACGGCATCCACTGTGACCTGCGAACCCCTTCCGCGCGGTCGCCCGGCGGTGCGGGTTCCCGCAGCTAGTGCGGCGCCCCGCGCCACCCCGCCACCGGGAGGGCGAACTTCGCCACCAGCCGGTCCGTGAACGACGCCTGGTGGAGTCGCGCCAGCCGTACGGGCACCGCCCCGCGCCGTACCTCCACCCGCGCGCCCGCCGGCAGTTCCACCGTCCTGCGGCCGTCGCACCACAGCACCCCGTGCGGCGTGTGCGGCTGCACCTCCACCGCGAGCACCGACTTCGGTGACGTCACCAGCGGCTTCGCGAACAGCGCGTGCGCGCTGATCGGCACCATCAGCAGCGCCTCCACCTCCGGCCACACCACGGGGCCGCCGGCCGAGAAGGCGTACGCCGTCGAACCGGTCGGCGTCGCGCACACGATGCCGTCGCAGCCGAAGCCGGTCACCGGCCGCCCGTCGATCTCCAGGACGACCTCCAGCATCCGCTCGGGCGAGACCTTCTGCACGGCGGCCTCGTTGAGCGCCCAGTCCCGGTGCACGACGGTGCCGTTGCTGCGCACGAGGACGTCGATGGTCATCCGTTCCTCGACCTCGTACGCGCGGGTCACGACCCGGTCGACGACCTTGTCGAGGTCGTCGCGCTCCGCCTCCGCGAGGAAGCCGACACGGCCCAGGTTGACGCCGAGCATGGGCACGCCCGAAGCGCGCGCGAAGGCGGCGCCGCGCAGCAGCGTGCCGTCGCCGCCGAGCACGATCAGCAGTTCACAGCCGTTCAGCGCGCCGGACGTGGCCGCCGGGACGGTTTCGACGGATCCCGGAAGCGGCAGATCCGCCGCCTCGGTGGCCAGCACACGGACACCGAGGCCGTGGCGCAGCAGTCCCTGCACCACCAGTTCGGCGCTGCGGATCGCGGCGGGTCTGCCGGTGTGGGCCAGCAGGAAGACGGTGCGGCCCTCCGCACCGGTCTCCACGCCCGGTCCCACGTCCAGTCCCACGTCCGGCCCCACACGCGGCTCCGCACCGGTCTCCGCGCTCTGTTCTGCGTTCGTCGTCAACGGGGTCCCTCCGCCACAGCACGGTCGACATCGGCCGGGTCGACATCGGGCGCCCCGGCGGTGAGCCACAGGAAGTATTCGACGTTCCCGGCGGGTCCGGGCAGCGGGCTCGCGGTGACACCGCAGGTCCCGAGGCCGAGTTCCGCCGCCTTGCGCGCCACTGTCCGTACGGCCTCGGCCCGCAGCTCCGGGCTGCGCACGACGCCGCCGCTGCCGAGGCGTTCCTTGCCGACCTCGAACTGCGGTTTGACCATCAGCACCAGGTCCGCGTCGGGCGCGGCGCACCGCGCCAGCGCGGGCAGCACCAGACCCAGCGGAATGAACGACAGATCTCCCACGATCAGGTCCACCGGCTCTCCTTCGATGATCTCCAGCGTCAACTCACGTACGTTCGTACGGTCCTTGACGGTGACGCGTTCATCGCTCTGCAGGGACCAGGCGAGTTGCCCGTAGCCGACGTCGACGGCGACGACCTGCCGGACCCCGGCCCGCAGCAGTACGTCGGTGAAGCCGCCGGTCGAGGCGCCCGCGTCCAGCGCCCTGCGGCCCTCGATGCGCAGGCCCTGGGGCACGAAGGCGGCGAGGGCGCCCGCGAGTTTGTGGCCGCCGCGCGAGACGTACCCGGGATCGCCACCGTCCTCGGCGACGACCAGGGCGGCGCTCTTCTCGACCTGGGTGGCCGGCTTGGTCGCGGTGGCGCCGCCGACGGTCACCCGTCCCGCGGCGATCAGTTGGGTCGCGTGCTCGCGTGAGCGTGCGAGTTTGCGGCGTACCAGCTCGGCGTCGAGGCGTTGGCGTGCCACTCCTGCCACGTTCGGTTCAGCTCCTGTGGTCGTACGACGGCGAGGGGCCGGGTCGGGGGGCGACCTGGCCGGGTGCGGGGCGTACGTCGAGCGCGGTCAGCGCGTCGCGCAGGCCCCGGTGCACATCCTCGTACACGTCGAGGTGGCCGTCCGCCGGGAGGTGGTCGGCGTCGCCCAGTCTGGCCAGATTCTCGTCCACCTCGGGGCTGCCGGTGGGGACGCGCTCGACGCCGAGCGGCGCGGGGGCCGCGGGGGCCGCGGGGTCGTGGACAGCGGCTGGGGGCTCCGGTGGAGGGGAGGCGTGCTCCTGGTCGGCCGGGCCCGCCGTCTCGTCGCTCATACCCAGACGCTACCGCGAAGCCCTGCGGTACCGTCGATCACGATGGCGACGAAGGAGGAGTGCCGCAGCGCACTCGACAAGCTCTCGGACAACATGGCACAGGCGGACGACGGGATCCGCGGGGCGAGCGGTTTCGACCGCTCGTTGAGCTGCCACATCACGGACCTCGACACGACCTTCACCGGCCGGATCGACGACGGCCGGATCGAGGTGCTCGACACCCACGACGGCCCGCCGCGTGAGAAGGCGCAGATCAGGCTCGCCATGGCGGGCGACGATCTGGTCGCCATGGTGGACGGCGAGCTGAACTTCGCCAAGGCGTGGGGCTCGGGGCGGGTCAGACTCGAAGCGGGCTTCCGCGATCTGCTGCGGCTGCGCTCGCTGCTCTGACGCGGCCTGCCCCATGGCTCACTTGGACAGCCCCACGGGCACGCTGTGCCGCGCCCGGCGCGCGGCCGGGACGACCAGCGGGGTGCCCGTCTCGGGGTCGTCGATGACCTGGCAGCGCAGTCCGAAGACGCGCTCGACCAGCTCCGCCGTCACGACCTCGGCCGGCGGCCCCTCGGCGTAGATCTCGCCCTCGCGCATCGCGATGAGGTGGGTGGCGTAGCGGGCGGCGTGGTTGAGGTCGTGCAGGACGGCGACGAGCGTACGGCCCTGGGTCTCGTGCAGATCGGCGCAGAGGTCGAGGACGTCGATCTGGTACTGGATGTCCAGGAACGTGGTGGGCTCGTCCAGGAGCAGCAGCGGGGTCTGCTGGGCGAGTGCCATGGCGATCCAGACCCGCTGCCGCTGGCCGCCGGACAATTCGTCGACATACCGATCGGCCAGCTCGCCGATACCGGTCGACGCCATCGACTCCTCGACAATCCGTTCGTCCTCCGGGGACCACTGGCGCAGCAGCGCCTGGTGCGGATAGCGGCCCCGGGCGACGAGGTCGGCGACCGTGATGCCGTCCGGGGCGATGGACGACTGCGGGAGCAGTCCGAGCGTCCGGGCGACCTTCTTGGCGGGCATGGAGTGGATCGCGGCGCCGTCGAGCAGGACGCGGCCGCGGGAGGGCTTGAGCATCCGTGACAGGGCCCGCAACAGGGTTGATTTCCCGCAGGCATTGGGGCCGACGATCACGGTGAACGAGTTGTCGGGGATCTCGACCGACAGATCGCGCGCGATGACCCGCTGGTCGTAGCCGAGGGTCACCGTTTCCGCCGTGAGTCGCTGCATGGTCGTACTCCTGGAATCGGGATTGCTGGAAGACGGGACAGGGAGAGGGAGAGGGGCCGAGGCAGCGGCCCGGCCGGAGAACGGCACTGGGACTTCGGGCAGTTCGGGGACTTCGGGGCTCATATGCGCCCCGCCTTGCGCTCGGTGACCAGCAGCCAGAGGAGATAGCAGCCGCCGAGCACCCCGGTCACGACACCGGCCGGCAACTGGCGGTCGCCGAACGCCGACGTCGCGGTCCAGTCGGCGACCAGCAGCAGCAGCGCGCCCATCACCGCGGCCGGGCCGAGGTTGGGGCCCGGCGAGCGGGTCAGCCGGCGCGCCAGCTGCGGCGCGCTGAGGGCGACGAAGGTGATGGGCCCGGCCGCGGCGGTGGCCACGGAGACGAGCAGCACGGCGGCGCCCATCAGGACGAGCCGGGTGCGTTCGACCCGTACACCGAGCGCGTACGCCGCGTCGTCGCCCATCTCCAGCATGCGCAACGGCCGTCCGTACCCGAGCGCGAGCGGGATCAGTACGGCGCAGACGGCGAGCAGCGGCCAGACCTGCGCCCAGTCCCGGCCGTCGAGCGATCCCGTCATCCACAGCACGGCGCGCGTCGCGTCGACGAGGCTGGCCTTGGTGATGAGGTAGTGGTTGACCGCCGTGAGCATGGCGGCGACGCCGATGCCGATGAGGACCAGCCGGTAGCCGTGCACGCCGCGCTTCCAGGCGAGCAGATAGATCCCCGCTCCGGTCAGCAGGCCGCCGACGACGGCGCCGCCCGCGACGGCGGCCGAGCCGCCCCGGAAGACGACGATCGCGGTCAGCGCGCCGACGGTCGCGCCCTGGCCGAAGCCGATGACGTCCGGACTGCCCAGCGGATTGCGGGAGATGGACTGGAAGACCGCGCCGCCGACGCCGAGGGCCGCGCCCACGAGCAGCCCCACCAGGATCCTCGGCAGCCGCAGGTCCTGGACGATGAACTCCTGCGCCACCGTGCCGTTTCCGAGCAGGGTCGCGACGACATCGCCGGGCGCCATCGGGAAGTCGCCCTGTCCGATGAGGATCACGGACATCGCGCACACGGCGACCAGGAGCAGCAGGACGACGAGACCGGAGCGGACGTCGAACCGGAGGGAGAGGCCGCCGGGCGAACGGACCGCGCGCGCCGGTCGCTTCTGCCCGCCCTTTCCGACGGCAGCGGTGGCAGCCGTGGCGGTGGCAGCGGTGGCGGTGGCGGCCTTCGTGGTCAGGTCTTCGCTCACAGCTGGGCCATCCTCTTGCGACGTACGAGCTGGATGAAGACGGGCCCGCCGACGATCGCGGTGACGATGCCGACCTGCACCTCGGCCGGCCGCGCGACGACGCGCCCGAGCACGTCGGCGCCCAGCAGCAGGACGGGCGAGAGCACGGCGGCGTACGGCAGGATCCACCGCATGTCCGGCCCGGTGACGGCCCGTACGAGATGCGGCACCATCAGCCCGACGAAGACGATCGGCCCGCAGGCCGCGGTCGCCCCGCCGCACAGCAGCGTGACGCAGGCCATGGCCAGGACGCGCGTACGGGTCAGGTTGGCGCCCAGCGATCTGGCGGTGTCGTCGCCCATCTCCAGCGCGTTCAGCGGCCGTGCGATCAGCAGCGCCAGCACGATGCCGACGGCGATGAACGGCCACACCTTGCCGACGGTCGACATGTCGGCCGACGCGAGGGATCCCACGGTCCAGAAGCGCAGCCGGTCGAGGGCCGCCGAGTCCAGCAACTGCACCGCGTTGACATAGCCGAAGAGCGCCGCCGTGGCCGCGGTGCCGGCGAGGGCGAGCCGTACGGGTGTGGCGCTGCGGCTGCCGCCGAGCGCGTACACGACCACGGAGACGACCGCCGCCCCGGCGAACGCGAACCACACGTAGCCGCTGATGGACGTGACGCCGAAGAAGCTGATGGCCGAGACCACCGCGGCGGCGGCGCCGGCGTTGACGCCCAACAGTCCCGGTTCGGCGAGGGGGTTACGGGTGAGCGCCTGCATCACCGCGCCGGCGAGGCCGAGCGCCGCGCCCACGAGCAGCCCGAGCAGCGTCCTGGGCAGCCGGACGTCGACGACGATCACGTCGTTGCCGGTGCCGGAGTTGTGGAACAGGCCGTGCCATACGTCGCCGAGCGGTATCGACTTGGCGCCGACGGCGATACCGGCGGCGCAGACAAGCAGCAGGACGCCGACGGACACCAGCAGCCCGGCGGCGCGCAGCGTACGGCGCTTCCGGGTCACGGTGAGCGGTACGGGCTCCGCGCTCTGTTCGGATTCGGGGGGACTGTCGACCAACACGAGGTTAGGTTAGCCTACCCTCACACATGATCCTCAAGAGGGAAGTCACGAGGGAAACACCGTAATGAACAGTCCCCCTCCGGTTCCGGCCGGGCTCCCCCTCACCCGGCGGCGACTCCTGTCCGTCACCGGCGCCCTCGGACTCGGCGCCCTGCTCACCGCCTGCGGCGACAGCGAGAGCGGCGACAACCACGAGAAGACGGCGAACGCCGGCAAGGGCTGGAGCTTCAAGGACGACCGCGGCAGGACCGCGACCGCGGACAGTATCCCGCGCAAGATCGTCGCCTACATCGGATCCGCCGCCGCGCTGCACGACTTCGGCGTCGAGGTCACCGGGGTCTTCGGCCCGACGAAGCTCAAGAACGGCGAGCCCGACGTCCAGGCGGGCGGTGTCGATGTCGACAAGGTGACCGTCATCGGCAACGCGTGGGGCGAGTTCAATGTCGAGAAATACGCATCGCTCCAACCCGACCTGCTCATCACGAACATGAACGTCGCGCCGACCCTCTGGTACGTCCCGGAGGAGAGCGGGAAGAAGATCGAGGCGCTCGCGCCGACCGTCGGCATCCTCGCCGCGAAGACCTCCCTCCTCACCGCGATCGGCCGGTACGCCGAGTTGGCCGAGTCCCTCGGCGCCGACCTCAAGGCGACGAAGGTCACGGACGCCAAGGCCCGCTTCGAGGCGGCGTCGGAAGCACTCCGCAAGGCCGCGAAGGCGAAGCCGGGCCTGAAGGTACTGGCCGTGGCCGCCACGCAGGACCTCTGTTACGTGGCCGCGCCGGCCGCCTTCGCCGATCTGCGCTACTACCAGGAGCTGGGTGTCGAGTTCGCCGAACCGGCCAAGCCCGCCGCCGACGGTTTCTACGAGGAACTGAGCTGGGAGAACGTCGGCCGGTACGGCGCCGATCTGCTCCTGGTCGACAAGCGCACCGGCAATCTCCAGCCGGCCGACCTCGCCAAGGACAAGCCGACCTGGCGCTCGCAGCCCGCCGTCAAGGCCGAACAGATCACCTCGTGGCACAACGAGGCGCACTTCAGCTACGCCGGATACATCCCGCTCCTCGAAGCACTCACCCAGGCCGTCCGGGCCGCGAAGAAAGTCCTCTGATGCGCGACTCCTCAGCTCTGACCCGCCGTTCCCTGCTCACCGGAGCCGGCGCCCTGGGAATCGGCGCGCTCCTCACCGCCTGCGGCTCGGACGGCGAGAAGGCGAAAGCGGCTTCGGCAGGCTCCGCCGACAACGGCCCCTGGAGCTTCAAGGACGACCGCGGCAGGACGGTGAGAGCTGACCAACCGCCCAAGAAGATAGTCGCGTTCATCAGTACCGCCGCCGCGCTCCACGACTACGGCGTCGCGTGCGCGGGCGTCTTCGGCCCGACCGATCCCGTCGCCGGCAAGCCCAACCCGCAGGCGGGCGACCTCGATCTGACGAAGCTGACCAGCCTCGGCAAGGCGTGGGGCGAGTTCAACATCGAGAAGTACGCGGCCCTGGAGCCCGACCTGCTGATCAGCAACATGTTCCCGCCGCCGGACCTCTGGTACGTACCGGCCGAGAGCGCGAAGAAGATCGAGGCCCTCGCACCGAGCGTCGGCATCACCGGCGGCCGGGTCAGCCTGCTCCAACCCCTCAAGCGCTACACCGAGTTGGCGGAATCCCTCGGAGCGGATCCGACGGCGAAGAAGGCCGTCGCCGCCAAGGCCCGCTTCGACAAGGCGGAGCAGACACTGCGCGAGGCGGCGGCCGCGAAGAAGAAGGACGGCGGCCTCAAGGTCCTCGCCATGACGGGTGACGCCGAGCAGATGTACGTCGCCGTACCCGACTCGTACTGCGACCTCAACTACTTCAAGGATCTCGGGATCGAGTTCGTCGAGGGCAAGAAGTCCGACGAGTTCGGCTTCTGGGAATTCCTCAGCTGGGAGAACGCCGACAAGTACCACGCCGACCTGATCATGGTCGACAACCGCTCGACCGCCCTCCCCACCACCGAACTCGCCAAGCGGCCCACCTGGAACCGGCTGCCCGCCGTCAAGGCCGACCAGATCACCCCCTGGTCCATGGAGGAGCGCTACAGCTACGCCGGTTACGCACCGGTGCTCGAACAACTCGCCGCCGCGATCACGAAGTCGAGGAGCCTGGCCTGATGACCGACGCGCCGTTCCAGTTCTTCACCCTGCACGTACTGCGTACGACACGCCCCACCCCCTCCTTCGTCCGCGTCACCTTCGGCGGCGACGACGTCGCGCGCATGGCGACGGCGGGCCGGGACCAGCGCGTGAAGCTGTTCCTGCCACGGCCCGGCCAGGACGCCCCGGTCCTGCCGGGCCCGGACGACGGGCACTGGTGGGACGCGTGGCGCGCCCTCGACCCCGCCGTACGGGGCGTCATGCGGACGTACACGGTGCGCGAACTGCGCCGCGATCCGCAGGAGTTGGACGTCGACTTCGCCGTGCACGAGCTGCCGCCGGGATCCGAGGAGGGACCGGCCACCCGGTGGGCGCTGAACGCCGCACCCGGCGGCCGGGTCGGGATTCTCGCCCCGATCCACGACGAGAACGCGGGCTACGACTTCCGGCCACCGGACGGCACCGACTGGATCCTGCTGACCGGCGACGAGTCCGCGCTCCCGGCGGTCGCCGGCATCCTGGAGTCCCTGCCGGACGGCATGCCCGCCCGGGTCTGGATCTCGCTCCACCACACCGCCGACCGGTGGGAACTCCCCACCAAGGCCGACGCGCACGTCACTTGGCTCGTACAGGACGAGTCCGCGCCCACCACCGAGGACGCGATCCGCGCGGCCGACGACCTGCCGGAGGGCACGCCGTACGCCTGGATCGCGGGCGAGTCGGCGACCGTCAAGGCCGTACGCAGACACCTCGTCGGCGAGCGCGGCATCGACCGCAAGGTGGTCAGGTTCACCGGCTACTGGCGGCGCGGGACCTCCGAGGACGAGCTGCTGCGCTCCGGCGAGGACGCGTAGCGACGCGACGCGGGACACCGGGGCGCGGGCGCCGGGCGGGCTCCATCGGGCCCGCCCGGCGATCGACGCGCTACAGCCCCAGCTTCGCCAGCACCTTGACCGCGTCCAGGGCGCAAGCGCCGTCCCCCGCGTTTGTCCAGGCCGCGGCGCACAGCGCCCGCAGCCCGTCCATGGCCGCCCCGTCCCCGTCGAGCACCAGCGCGTCGTCGCGTACGGAGGCGGTCCACCCGCCGCACCCGAACTCGCCGTCCCGGACGTCCACTTCGGGCTGCCCGGTCAGCAACCCCCGCAGATCCGCGTCCACATACGTCGGCCGGTGCTTCGGCTCGGCGGCCAGCAGCTGAGCCCCGTCCGTCACCCCGGTCAGCACGAGCAGCGAGTCCACACCGCCGTTGAACGCGCCCTCGATGTCGGTGTCCAGCCGGTCCCCCACGACGATCGGCCGCTTCGCCCCCGTACGCAGCACCGTCTCCCGGTGCATCGGCGGCAGCGGCTTGCCCGCGACCTGCGGATCGGCGCCCGTCGCGATCCGTACGACCTCGACGGCCGCCCCGTTGCCCGGCGCGATGCCGCGCGCGCTCGGAATGGTCAGGTCGGTGTTGGACGCGAACCACGGCACACCGCGCGCGATCGCGTACCCGGCCTCGGCGAACCGCCCCCAGGCCAGGTCCGGCCCCCCGTAGCCCTGTGCCACGGCGGCCGGGTCGTCGTCGGCCGACTCCACCGGCTCAAGTCCCCGCTCGCGCAGGGCGACTCGCAGCCCCTCGCCACCGATCACCAGCACCCGCGCACCGGCCGGCACCTGCTCGGCGATCAGCCGCGCCACCGCCTGCGCCGACGTGATCACCTCGGCGGGCTCGGCGGGCACCCCCAGCTCCGTCAGATGCGCGGCGACGGCGTCCGGCGTCCGCAGCGCGTTGTTGGTGACGTACGCCAGGTGCATCCCGCCGTCCCGGGCCGTGATCAGCGAGTCGACGGCGTACTCGATGGCCTCGCCGCCCGCGTACACCACGCCGTCGAGATCCAGCAGAGCCGTGTCGTACGCCTCGTTCAGCGCCGTCGCGCTGCCGTCGGGCCTGGTCCTGCTCGGCTGACTCATCAGTCTCCCGCTCCCTCTTCCGCCCCGTGACCGGGCTCTCCCCCGATCATCGCTCATGCCCGCGCCCGCATACGATGCGGAGATGAACACCACAGGACCGGCGGAGAAAGGCCTCCGTCTGATCCCGTTCCGCGGACTGCGCTACGTCCCCGAGCGGGTGGGCAGCCTCGCCGCCGTGACCTCGCCGCCGTACGACGTCGTCGTACGTCCCGACGGACTGCTCCACCTGGAGTCGGCCGACCCGCACAACATCGTCCGGCTGATCCTGCCCCAGGCCGCGACCGCCGCCGACCGGCACCGCCAGGCGGCGAGCACGCTCCGGCGCTGGCTCGCGGAAGGCGTCCTCGCACCGGACGCGGAACCGGCGTTGTACGTGTACGAGCAGCGCAAGGGCGACCTGCTCCAGCGCGGCGTCATCGGGGCCCTGGCCCTGTCCACGCCCGCCGAAGGCGTCGTCCTGCCGCACGAGGACGTGATGCCGGACATCGTCGAGGACCGCGCGGCCCTGATGCGGGCGACCGCCACCAATCTGGAGCCGCTGCTCCTCACGTACCGCAGCGAGGACGGCGCGACGGCCGCAGGGGCAAGCGGCACGACCGCGGTCATCGAACGCACCGCGCTGCGCACGCCCCTGCTGTCCACCACCACCGAGGACGGCTTCAGCCACCGCCTGTGGTCGGTCAGCGACCCCGCCGAACTGGCCGAGATCGAGAACGACCTGGCGGACCGTCAGGCGCTCATCGCCGACGGCCACCACCGGTGGGCGACCTATCTCCGGCTGCGCGACGAACACCCGCCGGGCGCGGCCGGACCCTGGGCCTACGGCCTGGTCCTGCTGGTCGACACCGCGCGCCATCCCCTCCAGGTCAAGGCGATCCACCGGCTGCTGCACCGACTGCCGGTCGCGGACGCCCTGGCGGCGCTGAGGGCCGAACCGGGCTCCTTCCGGGTCCGCACGGTCGACGGCACACTGCCGGAGGCCGTCGAGGCTCTGGCCGAGGCGGCCACCGCGGACAACGGCACGGCCAACGCCTTCCTGCTGGCGGGCGACGGCCGCTTCCACCTGATCGACCGCCCCGACCCGGCGCTCCTCGCCCGTACGGTGCCGGCCGACCGCCCGGAGGAGTGGCGCGGCCTCGACGCGACCGTGCTGCACTCCACGCTGCTCGACCACATCTGGCGGATCCCGGACGCGCCCGAGCACATCTCGTACATCCATGACACGGAGGCCGTCGTGGAGCAGGCGGAACGCCACGGCAGTACGGCGGTCCTGCTGCATCCGGTACGCGAAGAGGTCGTACGGGAGTTGGCACGCCAGGCGGTCACGATGCCGCGCAAGTCGACGTCGTTCGGCCCGAAGCCGGCGACAGGTCTGGTGCTGCGGAGCCTCGCGGACGGCTGAGAGACGAAAGAGAAACGAAAAAGAGGGCGGCACCCCCTGGTGGGGATGCCGCCCTCTTTCACGGTGCGGTCGTCGTCGTTGTCGGATCAGGACTTGTCGTTCTCCGGATCCGACTCCTCGTCGGCGACGTCGTCGTCCTCGTCCAAGTTCGCGAGAGCGTCCGTGTCGCTGTCGTCCTCGCCGTCGTGCTCGCCGTCGTCTTCGTCCTCGTCCACGTCGACGAACTGGACGCCGTCCAGAGCCGCGAGACGGTCCGAGGCGTCCGTGGCGCCGTCCTTGTCGGCCTCCAGGGCCTTGGCGAACCAGTCGCGCGCCTCGTCCTCGCGCCCGGCCGACAACAGCGCGTCGGCGTAGGCGTAACGCAGACGCGCGGTCCACGGCTGTACGGAGTTGGAGCCCAGCTCGGGCCCCTGCAAGGTCACGATGGCGGCGTCGATCTGCCCCATGTCCCGGCGCGCACCGGCGGCGACCAGCCGCATCTCGACCTGGCCCGCCTTGTCGAGCTTCAGCACCTCGGGCTCACCGGCCATGGTCATGGCCCGCTCGGGACGGCCCAGGCCGCGCTCGCAGTCCGCCATGACGGGCCACAGGTCGACGTTGCCCGTCATCCGCCGTGCCGCCCTGAACTCGGCAAGCGCCTCGCCGTACTTCTGCGTCGCGTACGCGGCGAAGCCGGCGGCCTCCCGCACGGCGGCGACCCTGGAGGCGAGCCGCAGCGCCACACGCGAATAGGCGTAGGCCTGGTCGGGGTCCTCGTCGATGAGGTTGGCGACCATGACGAGGTTCTTGGCGACGTCGTCGGCAAGCGTCTTGGGCAGGCTCATCAGCTCCTGCCGCACCGCCTTGTCGATCTCGTCGCCGGTGACGTCCTCGGGGATCGGCAGCCGCTTGATGGGCTCCCGGTCACGGTCACGGTCACGGTCGTCACGACGCCCGTACCCACCGCGATCGTCGCGGTCGTCGCGCCCGCGGAACCCGCCACGCTCCCGGTCGTCTCGCCGACCGTAACTGCCGCCACTGCTGCTGGGACGACCGCCGCTGGTGGGCCTGCCACCACGGTCGTCGTCACGGCGCGGACCGCTCGGCCGCTCATCACGCCGGTCGTCACGACGGAACGAGGGACGCTCATCACGCCGGTCATCGCGGCGCGGACCACTGGGACGCTCATCACGCCCACGGAACCCACCACCACTGCCACCGGAACTGCTTGCCGGACGGCCACCGCCGGTGGGACGACCGCCACTGGTGGGCCTGCCACCACGGTCGTCGTCACGACGCGGACCACTGGGCCGGTCGTCACGACGGAACGAGGGACGCTCATCACGCCGGTCATCGCGACGCGGACCACTGGGACGCTCATCACGCCCACGGAACCCACCACCACTACCGCCGGAACTGCTTGCCGGACGGCCACCGCCGGTGGGGCGGCCACCGCTGGTAGGACGACCGCCACGGTCGTCGTTACGGCGCGGACCACTGGGACGCTCGTCACGTCCACGGAAGCCGCCGCCACCGCCGGAGCTGCTGGCCGGCCGGCCACCGCCAGTGGGTCGGCCACCGCCGACGGGACGCCCGCCGCCGGTCGGCCGACCACCACGGTCGTCGTCACGATCCCGACGCGGACCGCTCGGGCGGTCGTCACGACGGGAGGAGGGGCGCTCATCGCGTCCACGGAAGCCGCCGCCACTGCCGGAGCTACTGGCCGGACGGCCACCGTTCGCAGGACGACCACCACCGGTGGGACGACCACCGCTGGTCGGACGACCGCCACTCGCGGGACGACCACCGCTGCGGTTGTCGCTTCGGGCTACGTAGTCACCGACGCCGCCGCCTTTGCCGGTGGGACGGCTGCCACCACGGTCGTCACGACCGCCACGGGAACCGCTCCGGTCACCACCGTCACCGTCCCTACGACGTGATTCGCGCTCCGGACGGTCGTCGGGAGAGTTGGGGGACATCGGCACGGCTCCTGTCTTCGGGTACCACAGTCATTCTCACGCAGCCGGCGATCGGCCGCGCTTCCTACAAAGCAGAGAAAACAAAAAAGACCCCTGGTCCAGCGTGAACGCTGGACCAGGGGTCCATGAAAGATTGTTCGGCGGCGTCCTACTCTCCCACAGGGTCCCCCCTGCAGTACCATCGGCGCTGAAAGGCTTAGCTTCCGGGTTCGGAATGTAACCG
>NZ_JBHUUW010000065.1:0-43203 GCF_042670825.1 Streptomyces sp. NPDC057137
GGGCCGCACAGTCGACTGTGCGGCCCCGTCCGGCGTTCGGCGTTCAGGTCCTGGGTGTTCGGTTCCCGGCGGTTCAGCTCTCCGCGGCGACGCGCATGTCGCCCAGGTGGTGGACGCGGACCATGTTCGTCGTGCCCGGGACACCGGGCGGGGAGCCGGCCGTGATGATCATGATGTCCGACTCGCTGTAGCGCTGGAGCTTCAGCAGCTCCCCGTCCACGAGGTCGACCATCGCGTCCGTCGTCTCCACGTGCGGTACGACGAAGGACTCGACGCCCCAGCTCAGGGAGAGTTGGTTGCGCGTCGCCTCGTCCGACGTGAAGGCCAGGATCGGCTGACAGGTGCGGTAGCGCGAGAGCCGGCGGGCCGTGTCGCCGGACTGGGTGAAGGCGATGAGCGCCTTGCCGCCCAGGAAGTCCGCGATCTCGCAGGCCGCGCGCGCGACCGAACCACCCTGCGTACGGGGCTTCTTGCCCGGTACGAGCGGCTGGAGGCCCTTGGACAGCAGCTCGGTCTCGGCCGCGACGACGATCTTCGACATCGTCTTGACGGTCTCGATCGGATACGCGCCGACGGACGACTCCGCCGACAGCATGACCGCGTCGGCCCCGTCCAGGATCGCGTTCGCCACGTCGGACGCCTCGGCGCGCGTCGGGCGGGAGTTGGTGATCATCGACTCCATCATCTGGGTCGCCACGATCACCGGCTTGGCGTTGCGGCGGCACAGCTCGATGAGGCGCTTCTGCACCATCGGGACCTTTTCGAGCGGGTACTCGACGGCCAGGTCGCCACGGGCCACCATGATGCTGTCGAACGCCGCGACGACGGCCTCCATGTTGGCGACGGCCTGCGGCTTCTCGACCTTCGCGATGACGGGGACCCGGCGGCCCTCCTCATCCATGATCTTGTGGACGTCGTTGATGTCGTCGGCGTCGCGCACGAAGGACAGCGCGATCATGTCGCAGCCCATCCGCAGGGCGAAGCGCAGGTCCTCGACGTCCTTCTCGGAGAGCGCCGGGACATTGACCGCCGTACCCGGCAGGTTGATGCCCTTGTGGTCGGAGATGACCCCGCCCTCGATGACCAGCGTCTTGACCCGCGGGCCCTCGACCTCGGTCACGCGGAGTTCGACGTTGCCGTCGTTGATCAGGACCTGGTCGCCCTTGGCGACGTCCCCGGGCAGGCCCTTGTAGGTGGTGCCGCAGATGCCCTTGTCCCCGGCGACATCCTCGGTGGTGATGATGAACTCGTCACCCCGCACCAGCTCGACGGGCCCCTCGGCGAAGGTCTCCAGCCGGATCTTCGGGCCCTGGAGGTCGACGAGCACGCCCACGGCCCGGCCGGTGGCCTCGGCCGCCTTCCGGACGCGGTGGTACCGCTCCTCGTGCTCGGGGTGGGATCCGTGGCTCATATTCAGTCGGGCCACGTTCATACCGGCCTCGATGAGCGATTTCAACTGCTCGTACGAGTCGACGGCGGGGCCAAGTGTGCAGACAATTTTGGAACGGCGCATAAGGCGGATCCTATCGGTTTGTTTCGGCTCGGAATATTCCGTCTGGCGGAAAGTACAAATGGGCGGGGTGGCGCTCAGGCGTCGACCGGGCCGACCAAGGCGAAAGTCTGGCGGGCGATCTCCATTTCCTCATCGGTCGGCACCACGGCGACGGCGACGCGCGCGTGTTCCGGCGATACGAGGCGGGGCTCGCCGGACCGTACGGCGTTGAGTTCCGCGTCCACGACCAGCCCCAACTCCCCGAGCCCGGCGATCGCGGCAGCCCGTACCGGTGCGGCGTTCTCGCCGACGCCCGCGGTGAACACCACCGCGTCCACCCGGCCGAGCACCGCGTAATAGGCGCCGATGTACTTCTTCAGACGGTGGATGTAAATGTCGAAGGCCAGCGTCGCCGCGGCGTCACCCGCGTCGACCCGGCGGCGGATCTCCCGCATGTCGTTGTCCCCGCAGAGCCCGGTCAGCCCACTCTTCTTGTTCAGAAGTTCATCGATCTCGTCGGTGCCCATTCCGGCGACCCGCTCCAGGTGGAAGACCACCGCCGGATCGATGTCTCCCGAACGCGTACCCATGACCAGCCCCTCCAAGGGGGTCAGCCCCATCGAGGTGTCCACGCAGCGCCCGCCCGCGACGGCCGACGCGGACGCCCCGTTGCCCAGGTGCAGCACGATCAGATTCAGCTCCTCCGGCGCGCGGCCCAGCAGCTCGGCGGCGCGCCGGGAGACATACGCGTGCGACGTGCCGTGGAAGCCGTAGCGGCGGATCCGGTGCGCGTCGGCCGTCCCGACGTCGATCGCGTACCGGGCGGCGGACTCCGGCATCGTCGTGTGGAACGCGGTGTCGAAGACGGCGACCTGCGGCAGATCGGGACGGAGCGCCCGCGCGGTCCTGATGCCGGTGATGTTCGCCGGGTTGTGCAGCGGCGCCAGCGGCACCAGCCGCTCGATCTCCGCGAGCACGGCGTCGTCGATCACCGTCGGGGCGCTGAACTCCGGCCCGCCGTGCACCACCCGGTGACCGATCGCCGCCAGCTCGGGGGAGTCCAGACCGACCCCGTCCCGCGCCAGTTCCCCGGCGACGGCCTGCAGCGCCTCGCCGTGGTCGGTGACGCGCTCCGTACGCTCGCGCGCCTCCCCGCCCGAGGGCGTGTGCACCAGGCGGGACGCGCTCTCGCCGATGCGCTCGACGAGGCCGGCGGCGAGACGGCTGCCGTCGCGCATGTCCAGCAGCTGGTACTTCACCGACGAGGAGCCGGAGTTGAGTACGAGGACTCGGGTGGCCTGCGAGGTCACGGGCGGGATGCCTTTCGTGGAGGGAGCGGTGTGCGGGAGCGGTGCGGAGTCACGCGTCGTCGCCCTGCGCCTGGACGGCGGTGATCGCGACGGTGTTCACGATGTCCTGGACGAGGGCGCCGCGCGACAGGTCGTTCACCGGCTTGCGCAGCCCCTGCATCACCGGACCCACCGCCACCGCGCCCGCCGAACGCTGCACGGCCTTGTACGTGTTGTTGCCGGTGTTCAGGTCGGGGAAGATCAGCACCGTCGCGCGCCCCGCCACCTCCGACTCCGGCAGCTTCGTCGCGGCGACGCTCGGCTCCACCGCCGCGTCGTACTGGATCGGCCCCTCGATCCTCAGCTCGGGCCGCGCCGCGCGCACCAGCTTCGTCGCCTCGCGCACCTTGTCGACGTCCGCGCCGGAACCCGAGGTCCCCGTCGAGTACGACAGCATCGCGATCCGCGGCTCCACCCCGAACCGGGCGGCGGTCGCGGCGGCCTGCACCGCGATGTCAGCGAGCTGCCCGGCGTCCGGGTCCGGGATCACCGCGCAGTCGCCGTACACCAGCACCTTGTCGGCCAGGCACATGAAGAAGACCGAGGAGACGCTGGACGACGTCGACTTGGTTTTGATGATCTCGAAGGCCGGGCGGATCGTGGCCGCCGTGGAGTGGACCGAGCCCGACACCATGCCGTCGGCCAGGCCCGCGTCGACCATGAGCGTGCCGAAGTAGTTCACGTCGGCCACCACGTCGTACGCCAGCTCCACCGTCACGCCCCGGTGCGCGCGCAACTCCGCGTACCGCTCGGCGAACCGCTGCCGCAGCTCGTCCTTCGCCGGGTCGATGAGCTGGGTGCCCGCCAGGTCGATACCGAGATCGGCGGCCTTCTTGACGATGGTGTCGACGTCCCCGAGGAGCGTCAGGTCGCACACGTCGCGGCGCAGCAGCACGTCGGCCGCGCGCAGCACCCGCTCCTCCGCGCCCTCCGGCAGGACGACCCGGCGGCGTACGGCACGGGCCTGCTCCAGCAGGTCGTGCTCGAACATCATCGGTGTCACCCGGCCGCTGCGTGCCACCGACATCCGCGCCAGCAGATCGCCGGTGTCGACGTACCGCTCGAAGAGGCCCAGCGCCGTCTCCGCCTTGCGCGGCGTATCGGCGTTCAACTTCCCCTCCAGGGCGAAGAGTTCGCCCGCCGTCGGGAAGGAGCCCGCGACCACCGAGATGACCGGGGTGCCGGGCGCGAGCTTGGAGGCGAGGGTGAGGACCGAGTCGGCCGGCCGCTCGTCCAGCGTCAGCAGGATGCCCGCGATGGGGGGCGTGCCCGCCGAGTGCGCGGCGAGCGCGCCCACCACCAGATCCGCCCGGTCGCCCGGCGTCACCAGCAGACAGCCCGGAGTCAGCGCGTTCAGCAGATTCGGCAGCATCGCGCCGCCGAAGACGAAGTCGAGCGCGTCGCGCGCCAGACCCGCCTCGTCCCCGAGCAGCACCGTGCCGCCCAGGGCGCGGGTGATCTGCGCGACGGTCGGGGCGGCCAGCGCCGCCTCGTCGGGGAGGGTGTAGCAGGGGACCGGCAGCTGCGCCGCGAGCTGCGCGTCGATCGCGTCGCGGTCGTCTGGGGCGACCCGGTTCACGACCATCGCGAGGACGTCGCAGCCGAGCCCGGCGTACGCCCGGTGGGCGTTGCGCGTCTCGGCCTGCACGGAATCGGCGGGCTGGCCCTTGCCGCCGACCACGGGTATGACCGAGGCGCCGAACTCGTTGGCCAGGCGCGCGTTGAGCGACAGCTCGTCGGGCAGCTGGGTGTCGGCGAAGTCGGTGCCGAGGACGAGCACGACCTCGTAGTCCCGGGCCACCTCGTGGAACCGCCGGACGAGCTGCTGGACCAGCTCGTCCGTACCGCCGTCCGCCTGGATCCCGGCGGCCTCCGCGTAGCCGAGGCCGTAGCCGGACGCCGGGTCCTGCGTGAGCCGGTAGCGGGCACGCAGCAGGTCGAAGAGGCGGTCGGGGCCGTTCGCGTGGACCAGGGGGCGGAAGACGCCCACCCGGTCCACCTGACGGGTCAGGAGCTCCATGACCCCCAGCTCGACGACCTGCCGGCCGTCGCCGCGTTCGATCCCGGTCACGTACACGCTGCGTGTCACGCGTGCTCTCCTGTTCGACGAAGATGGGGTCAGGCTGGGGCGGTGGTGCGGCTCGGCAGTGGTGGGGCGGGAAGGGGAATTCCTGTTTCTGCCGTTAGGCCCGTTAGGGTGGCAAAGCCCTCTTGACAATACCTGTGGGGGTGGGTACGGCGCCTCCGAGACGGGTAGGCGGTACGGCCCGTGGCAGGCCCGCACCAGACCACACCCCGAGCGAGCAGGAGACACAGCGCGATGCGTATCGGAGTTCTCACCGCAGGCGGAGACTGTCCCGGCCTGAACGCCGTGATCCGTTCGGTCGTGCACCGCGCGATGACCGGACACGGCGACGAGGTCATCGGCTTCGAGGACGGCTTCAAGGGGCTGCTCGACGGCCACTACCGCCCGCTCGACCTGGACTCCGTCAGCGGCATCCTGGCGCGCGGCGGCACGATCCTCGGCTCGGCGCGGCTGGAGCGCGGCCGGCTGCGGGAAGCGGCCGAGAGCGCGGACGAGTTGGGCCGTAAGTACGGCATCGACGCGCTCATCCCGATCGGCGGCGAGGGCACCCTCACGGCGGCCCGGATGCTCGCCGACGCGGGCATGCCCGTGGTGGGCGTTCCGAAGACCATCGACAACGACATCTCGTCCACGGACCGCACCTTCGGCTTCGACACGGCCGTCATGGTCGCCACCGAGGCCATCGACCGGCTCAAGACCACGGCCGAGTCGCACCAGCGCGTCATGGTCGTCGAGGTCATGGGCCGGCACGCCGGCTGGATCGCGCTGGAGTCGGGCATGGCGGGCGGCGCGCACGGCATCTGTCTGCCGGAGCGGCCCTTCGAGGTGGACAGCATCGTGAAGATGGTCGAGGAGCGCTTCGCGCGCGGCAAGAAGTTCGCGGTCATCTGCGTCGCCGAGGGCGCGCACCCGGCCGAGGGCTCGATGCACTACGTGAAGGGCGAGATCGACCAGTTCGGCCACGAACGCTTCGAGGGCATCGGCAACCGCCTCGCGGGTGAGCTGGAGCGGCGCATGGGCAAGGAGGCCAGGCCGGTCATCCTCGGCCATGTGCAGCGCGGCGGGACGCCGACGGCGTACGACCGGGTGCTGGCGACGCGCTTCGGCTGGCACGCGGTGGAGGCGGTGCACAACGGCGACTTCGGCAAGATGACGGCGCTGCACGGCACGAAGGTGGCGATGGTGCCGCTGGCGGAGGCGGTCACCCGCCTCAAGACGGTGCCGGAGAACCGGATGTTCGAGGCGGAGTCGGTCTTCTAGGTCCTGTGCGGCGGACAGGGCCTAGGGCCTGGGGGCCGGGCGCCGGGCGGGCCCCTTGTCGCGGTCCGCCCGGCGGTTCGGGGGCCGGCTCCCGGCCCGTCAGGCGGCCGGGGCCGGGGTTGCGAGCGTCGCTTCGAGGCTGGTGCGGAGCGCCGTCAGGTCCGCGCCCGTCTCGCGGAGCAGGTGGGATGCCGGGCCCTCGGGGTCGTCCAGCAGGACGGCCAGCACGTGCACCGTGCCGACCGTCTCGGCCTTCCGCTCGGCCGCCAGCAGCCGGGTCGCCGCCACCAGTTTGTCCGTGGCCGGGGTCCGCTTCAGGTCGCCCGGGACGGCGGAGTCCGCCGCCGGACCGGCCGCCGCCGCTGCCGCGCGGACCAGATCCACCTGTCGTACGCCCGCCGAACGCAGCTCGTCCGCCGCGGAGTTCACCGCGAGCAGCTCGTCGGGCAGTGCCAGCGCGGCGACGGTGAGCGCCCGGTCCAGGGCCTGCACGGCGAGCAGCAGATCGACCGGCTCCGTCGCCGGGCGGCCGTACCGTACGGCCTGACGCCGGGCCTCGTTGGACAGCACCAGCAGGACCGGTGAGCGGTCGCCGCTCCCGCGCGCCATCCACGACAGCATGCGCCGCGACCACCACACGCCACGCTCGCCCAGCAGCCCGGCCGTCCGCAGCACCTTGACGGAGCCGGTCACCGCGGCGGCCTCGGTGGGCCACGGCTCGGCGCCCCCGCGTACCGCCTCCGCCTGCGCGTCCAGCGCGGTGGCCGCCGCCGTCACGTCCACCCGGTGTATCGCCAGCGCCTCCAGTGCCCGGCTGTCGGGGGTCTCCAGCAGCAGCGCCCGCGCCAGATGCCGCGCGTGCGCGTCGGGTGAACCCTCCTCGCGGGCCAGCCGCAGGGCGCCGAGCAGCGTCGCGCGCAGCGCGCCGGTCGGCCGGGGCGGCTCCGTCCCCTCCTCGCGCAGCGCCTTCGAGGCCCTGCCCGCCACCCACAGCGCCTCGCGCCACGCGGCATCCGCCTCGATGACGTCGTCGGGATGGTGCGCGTCGTCCGGGGCTTCGCCGCCGTCGGCCGCCGCGGTGGGGCCGCTGTCGTCGCGCGCCCAGTGCTCCTGCCCCCGGGCCCGGATCTCCCCACCGAGCGAGCCGGTCTCCCGGATGCCGCCGGGAACCAGCGTCTCGCCGGGCTGCTCCCCGTCGTCGAGAAGGGTGGAGAGGAGGTGCTCGGTGCCGATGGCGGGGCCTGTACGGCGGAACGCCTGACGCACCGTCCGGGCCAGCAACTCGACCGCGTCCGGGCCGAATTCGGTCGTCGTGACGGTGGTCAGGTCGGCGGCCTGGCGCTGCTCCATGGTGCGTCTCCCCTATTCGACTACAGCGGACTACGTAGGGGAGGACGCCATTCCACCACCCGCCGGTTCACTCCTGTCCGGAATCGGCGCAGGTGGGGGATGTGCGCGGGCCCGGGCGGGACGCGTCGGCCTGTCCCGCCCGGCCTGTCCCGCCCGGTCTACCCCTTGACCGCCCCGCCCAGCGCGAAGCCCCCGCCCAGCCGGCGCGAGATCAGGATGTAGAGCAGCAGCACCGGCGTGGAGTAGAGGATCGAGAACGCCGCGAGCTGGCCGTAGACCACCGAGCCGTAGTTGCCGAAGAACGTGAAGATCGATACGGACGCGGGCAGTTGGTCGGGGGTGAGCAGCAGCATGAAGGGGACGAAGAAGTTCCCCCAGAGCTGGATGAACGTGTAGATCATCACGACCGTCATGCCGGGCCCCATCAGCGGCAGCACGATCCTGGTCAGTGTCTGGATCATCGAGGCCCCGTCCGTCCACGCCGCCTC
Source organism: Streptomyces sp. NPDC057137 (assembly GCF_042670825.1). NCBI lineage: Bacteria > Bacillati > Actinomycetota > Actinomycetes > Kitasatosporales > Streptomycetaceae > Streptomyces > Streptomyces sp. NPDC057137. Next base: position 8,026 of record NZ_JBHUUW010000065.1, read on the forward strand.
CTCCAGGACGGTCGGCACCCCGTCCATGAAGTTCTTCATCAGCCAGATGGAGAAGGGCAGTTGGGACGTCGCGAGGAAGAGCGCCGTGCCGTACATCGTGTCGACCAGGTTGACCTGGACGAACAGTCCGTACACCGGGACCATGATCGCGGTGATCGGCAGACACGTCGTGAACAGGATGGTCAGCAGATACGGGCGGCTGAACCGCGAGCGGTAGCGGGACAGCGGGTACGCAGCCAGCGCCGCGCACGCCACCGTCAGGATCGTCGCGCTGCCGCACAGCAGCAGGCTGTTGAGCATCGGCGTGAACGTGATCTCGTCCGTCAGGACCGCGCTGAAGTTCTCCGTGGTCGGCGACGACGGCAGCCGTACCCGCAGATCCGCCTCGGCGTCGATCGAGGACAGCACCAGCCACAGCAGCGGGAGCAGGAAGGCCGCGGCCACCACGGCCAGCGCGGCGTCCGAGGCGAGCCGGACGCGAGTGGCGCGCTTCATCACACCTCCACCTTGAGCAGACGCACATAGACGATCGAGAACAGCGCGCCCACGAGAAGCAGCAGCAGCGCGACCGCCGTGCCGTAGCCGATCAGGCTCTTGAGGAACGCCTGGTCGTACATGAACACCGGCAGCGTCTGGCTGCGGTTGCCCGGACCGCCGCGCGTCATCGCCCAGATCAGTCCGAAGACGGAGAGGGTGGAGAGAGTGTTGAGCATCAGATTGGTGCCGATGGACCGCCGGATCATCGGCAGCGTGATGTACCACAGCCGCCGTACCCCGTTCGCGCCGTCGACCTCCGCCGCCTCCGTGATCTCCTTCGGGATCTCGGACAGCGCGGCGGAGTAGATCAGCATCGAGAACGCCGTCCCCCGCCACACGTTGGCGAACGACACCGCCAGGATCGGCAGGGTGAACAGCCAGTTCTGGGACGGCAGATGGAGCCAGTCCAGGATGGCGTTCAGCGTCCCCTCGCGGCGGAAGAACGCGTACAGCAGGAACGCCGCGACGATCTCCGGCAGCACCCACGCCGCGATCACGACGGCGCCCGTGACGGTGCGCACCGGCCGGGACGCGGCCCGCATCAGGCCGGCCAGCGCCAGCCCGATGGTGTTCTGGCCGACGATCGACGACACGAAGGTGAAGACGAGCGTCAGCCAGACCGCGTTACGGAAGTTGTCGTCCGAGAAGGCCCGCCGGAAGTTGTCCAGACCGACGAAGTCCGACGTGGACGAGCCCGTCAACTGCGTGTTGGTGAAGGCGATCCAGACGCAGTAGCCGATCGGCCCGGCGAGGAACAGGAGCAGGAGCACGGTCGCCGGGGCGAGGGGCAGCCAGCGCAACGGGCGCGCCTTGCGGCCGTTACGGCCGTCGTCGCCCCTGCCCTTGCCCCTGCCCTTACGGCCCCCGGCCGGCACCGCGCTCACGGCGCCCCCGCCGCCGCGACTGTCGTGCTCACTTCTCGACCACCGCGCCCTCGGCGATGGTCTTCAACTCTTCGTCGTACGCCTTCGCCGCGTCCGCCGCGGACGAGTCACCCGTCGTCACCGACTCCATCGCCTCGCCGACGGCGGACGAGACCTGTGGGTAAACGGGCAGCGCGGGACGGTAGTTGGTCACCTCGACGAGCTTGGTGAAGAAGTCGATACCGGGCATCGACTTCAGATACCTCGGATCGGCCGCGACATCCTTACGGACGGCGATCTGCGCGCCGACGACATCCCACTCGACGGCGTTCTCCTTCGTCTGCTGCGTCTTGATGAACTCGAAGGCCAGGTCCGGGTTCTGGGACTTCTGCGGGATCGACCACGCCCACCCGCCGGACATCGACACACTGCCGGGCGCCTGCCCGTTCTGCGTCGGCATCGGCGTCTGGGCCAGCTCGGTGGACCACTCGGGCCACTCCTTGGGGCCTTTGTTGATCCAGTTCTGCCCCATCCAGGACCCGTCGAGGGAGATCGCCAGCTTGCCCTCGGGGAAGAACTCGGTCGCGACGCGCGTACCGATGTTGGGGTCGAGCGCGTCGGAGACGTCGGGCCCCAACTTCTCGGAGTACACGGTCCGTACGAAGTCGAGCGCGTCCGTGAAGCCCTTGTTGCCCGCCACCCATTTCTTCGACGCCGGGTCGTAGAGCGGGTCCGCGCCCGTGCCGTACAGCAGCATCTCGAAGCCCTGCATCACCGCGGCCTCGCCGGGGCCCTTGCCGGTGTAGACGTTGAGCGGGATCACGTCCGGGACCTCGCGCTTGATCGTGCGCGCCGCGTCCAGGACCTCCGCCCAGTTCTTGGGCTGCCAGTCGGCCGGCAGCCCCGCCTCGGCGAAGATCTTCTTGTTGAACCAGAGACCGCGGGTGTCGGTGCCGTCCGGGACGCCGTACGTCTTGCCGTCCTCCGCCTTCGCGGCCGACTTCGCCGTGTCGACGAACTGGTCCCAGGTGTCCCACTTGTTCAGATACTCGTCCAGCGGGCGCAGATAGCCGGCCTTGATGTCCGAGTTGATACGGAAGGTGTCCTCGTAGACCACGTCGGGCGCGGTCTTCGGGGAGCGCATCATCTGCTGCGCCTTGGTGGCGTAGTCGTTGTCCGGGGCCTGGATCGGAATCAGTTCGACCTTCTTGCCCGGATTGTCCTTCTCGAACTGCTTCTTCACGGACTCCAGATAGTTGTCCTTGAAGCGGATCTTGTTGTCCGTCGATCTGTTGTAGGCCACCTTGATGGTGTCCGGATCACTGCCCGACCCGCCGCCGCACGCGGTGAGCGCACCGGCGGTCAGGACCGTGACGAGGATGAGTGGGGCGGTGGGGCGCACGGGCACGACCTCCTCTTTCAGCCGCGAAGGGCTGCCCGGCGACCGTAGGACCGTGTCAATCTCAAGGTCAATCCCTGTGCACAGCTCAGTGCACGGCTCGCCTCAGTGCACGGCTCGCCGCACCGCTTGCCGCACCGCCCCGTGCGCCGAGCGGTGCAAGGCTCACTCGCTCCGGGGCACCAGCGGGCAGACCTCGGCGGCCGTGAAACGTACGAAGCCCTCCGGGTCCGGCTCGTCGGGCGTCGGCTGGAGGACCACGGTGTCCGCCCCGGCCTCCACGAGCGCTTGCACGGCCTCGGCGACGGCGGCGGCCGGGCCCGCGACGCCGTGCGGCAGGCCGGTGGCGTCCAGCTCGGCCCGCAGCCGCTCGGCGCCGCCCGGACCGGTCGCCGTGTGCAGGTAGACGACCACCGGGTGATGGCCGCTGCGGCCCGCCGACTCCCGCCCCTCCGCGATGAGTCGGCGCGAGCGGCGCACCTCGTCGGGCGACGTGCCGCCGGTCAGGATCGTGCCGTCGGCGGCCTCGCCCGTCAGCCGCATCGTGCGCGGTCCGGTGGCCCCGGCGTACACGGCGGGTGGCGCCGGGGTGGTGGCCGGCGGCCAGTCGAGAGCGACGGCGTCCAGCTTCACGTAACGCCCGTCCGTGGTCACCCGCTCGCCCGCCAGCAGCGCGCGCAGCGCCACCAGGTGCTCGCGCAGCAGCGTCACGGGCGACTCGACGCGCGTACCGGTCTGCGCCATCCAGTCCTGGACACCGTGCCCGATCCCGAGGACCGGCCGCCCCGGGAACAGCCGGTGCAGGGTGGCGGCCTCCATCGCCGTCAGCGCGACATTGCGCAGGGGTACGGGGAGCAGACCCACGCCGACGCGCAGCCGCTCCGTCCAGGCCAGGGCGGCGGAGGCGCTGGCGATACCGCTCTCCAGGAAGCAGTCCTCCCAGAGCCACAGCTCGTCCAGGCCCGCGTCGTCCGCGGCGCGGGCGATGTCGCGGAGTCGTTCGGGGGGCAGTTGGGGGCGGAACACGGCGCCGAGAACAGTCATGCGGGCATTCTTCACGGCGGGGCACGGCCGTGACCACCGGGTTGACCGGCCGCGCCAAGTGACGTCGCGCCGCCGGGACGGCGTGCTACGGGGCGGTGACGATCATGCCGGGGCGCCGCGCTACCGCGTGGAGACGATCCACCGGTACTGCAGTTCCGGGCGTCCGACCTGGCCGTACTGGGGGCTGCGGCCCGCCTGCCCGGCGCCGACCAGATGCTCCAGATAGCGGCGCGCGGTGATCCGGGAGATGCCCAGCCTGGCCGCCGCCTCGGTGGCGGTCAGCCCCTCCCGCGCGTCGCGCAGCGCACGCGTCACCGACTCCAGCGTCGGCCCGCTCAGCCCCTTCGGCAACGACGCGGGCTGCGGCGCCCGCAGCGCGCCGAGCGCCCGGTCCACCTCGTCCTGCCCGCTGGCCTCACCGGCGGCGGCGCGGAACTCGGCGTAACGGCTCAGCCTGTCGCGGAGCGTGGCGAACGCGAAGGGCTTCAGTACGTACTGCACCACTCCCAGCGACACCCCTTCGCGTACGACGGTGAGATCGCGCGCCGACGTGACGGCGATGACGTCCGCGTGGTGGCCGGCGGCCCGCAGACTGCGCAGCAACTGGAGCCCGTGCCCGTCCGGCAGATACAGGTCGAGGAGGATCAGGTCGATGTCCGTACGCTCCAGGACCCGGCCGGCCTCGACCCGGGAGTGGGCCACCCCGGCCACCTCGAAGCCCGGCACACGGCCCACGTACAGCTGATGGGCATCGGCGGCGACGGGGTCGTCCTCGACGACGAGCACGCGAATGGGGCGGGAGTCGCCGTCCCTGGTCCCGGTCATGATCCGCCGTGCTCCCCACTGTCGGTCGTGGCACCGGCCATCGGCTCCGCCGCCCGGTCCGTAGCTGCCACCGTGTCGCTGTCCCTGTCCTTACCCGCGAGGTCCTTACCCGCGAGGTCCTTACCCGCGGCACCCGTGGGCGCCCCGTCGCGCGCGCCCAGCGGCAGCCGTACGGTGAACTCCGCCCCGCCGGCCCGCCCCGGTGTCAGCTCCACCGTGCCGTGCGCCCGGTGCACCGCCTGGCGTACGAGAGCCAGACCGAGCCCCCGTTCCGCGCCCCGGGTCGACCAGCCGCGCCGGAACACCTCCTCGATGTCACCGGGCGCGACGCCCGGCCCCGTGTCCCGTACGCGCAGCAACAGCTCGCCGTCCTCGACCAGCGCGGTGACCGTGACCCGCGCGCCGTCCGTGCCCTGGGCGGCGTCCATCGCGTTGTCGATCAGATTGCCCAGCATGGTCACCAGATCGCGCGCGGCGAGCGACGGCGGCAGCACCCCGTCGTCTATACGGCTGTCCTCCGCCAGCACCAGCTCCACGCCCCGCTCGTTCGCCTGCGCCGCCTTCCCCAGCAGCAGCGCCGCCAGTACCGGCTCGGCCACCGCGCCGACGACCCGGTCCGTGAGCACCTGCGCCAGCTCCAGCTCCGCCGTGGCGAACTCCACCGCCTCGTCGACCCGCCCCATCTCGATCAGCGAGACGACCGTGTGCAGCCGGTTCGCCGCCTCGTGCGCCTGTGAGCGCAGGGCCTGGGTGAAGCCGCGCTCCGAGTCCAACTCGCCCGACAGTGCTTGGAGTTCGGTGTGGTCCCGGAGCGTCGCGACCGTACCGCGCCGCTCACCGCCGATCACCGGGCGGGTGCTGACGACCACGATCCGGTCGGCCGTCATATGGACCTCGTCCACGCGCGGCTCCGACGCGAGAAGCGCGCCGACGAGCGGGGCGGGCAGCCCGAGCTCGTCGATGTTCCGGCCCACGGCGCTGTCGTCCAGACCGAGGAGTTCCTGCCCGCCGTCGTTGATCAGCGCGATCCTGCGCCGCCCGTCCAGCATCAGCAGTCCCTCGCGTACCGCGTGCAGCGCGGCCTCGTGGTAGTCGTGCATGCGGCTCAGCTCGCCCGCGTTCATTCCGTGGGTGTGCCGGCGCAGTCGTGCGTTGATGACGTACGTCCCCACACCGCCCAGCGCGAGCGCGCCCCCGGCCGCCAGCGCCAGGACCCGCACCTGCTTCTCCAACTGGCTGGAGATCCGGTCGACGGTGATGCCGACGCTGATCAGCCCGATGATCCGCCCGTCGTCCTTCACCGGGGTCACCACCCGCGTGGACGGGCCGAGCGTGCCCGTGTAGGTCTCCGTGAACGTCTTGCCGAGCAGCGCGGGCCGCGTCGTGCCGATGAAGGGCAGCCCGATCAGCTGGGGGTCCGGGTGCGTCCAGCGCGTCCCGTCCGGCTTCATGATCGTCACGAAGTCCACGCCGGTGTCGACGCGTACGTGCTCCGCGTAGGGCTGGAGCGTCGCGGACGGGTCGTCGGACCTGATGGCCTCCCGTACGGAGGGGGAGTCGGCCATCGCCCGCGCCGTGGCCGTCACCTGGCGCTCCGCGGTCTCCTCGGCCTGCGCCCGGTCGGTGAAGTACGCGAACAGCGCACATCCGGCCACGACAGCCGCGACCAGCACGACCTGCATCGCGAAGAGCTGGCCGGCGAGGCTGCGGGGACGGGGTAGCTGCATGGCACAAGTCTGCCTGGCCGAAATCGTATGAACGAAATGCACGTAAGGGTGACCGGCGTCACAGGCTGAGCCATAGTCGCCGGGACCCCCTCGGGACGGGAGGGTCGCGTAGGGACAAACGAGTCAAGGAGGACCCGTGGCCGCTACTCGGGACCGTACCCATTATCTGTATCTGGCCGTGATCGCCGCAGTGATTCTCGGAATCACGGTCGGATTCGCTGCCCCGGGGGTGGCCGTCGAGCTGAAGCCCATCGGAACGGGCTTCGTCAATCTCATCAAGATGATGATCTCCCCCATCATCTTCTGCACCATCGTGCTGGGCGTCGGATCCGTCCGCAAGGCCGCCAAGGTCGGCGCGGTCGGCGGTCTGGCCCTGGGCTACTTCATGGTCATGTCGACCGTGGCGCTGGCCATCGGCCTCGTCGTCGGCAACATCCTGGAGCCCGGCGCGGGCCTGCACATCACCGAGGCCACGGCGGACGCCGGCGCGGCCCAGGTGGCGGGCGACGCCGAGACCACCGCCGAGTTCCTGGTCGGTATCATCCCGACCACGCTGGTCTCCGCCTTCACCGAGGGCGAGGTGCTCCAGACACTGCTCGTCGCGCTGCTGGCGGGCTTCGCGCTCCAGGCCATGGGCTCCACCGGCGAGCCGATCCTGCGCGGCATCGGGCACATCCAGCGCCTGGTCTTCCGCATCCTCGCGATGATCATGTGGGCGGCCCCGGTCGGTGCCTTCGGCGCGATCGCGGCGGTGGTCGGCGAGACCGGCATGGACGCGCTGAAGTCGCTGGCCGTCATCATGATCGGCTTCTACATCACCTGCGCGCTGTTCGTCTTCGTCATCCTCGGCGCGCTGCTCAAGGTGATCACCGGCATCAACATCTTCTCGCTGCTGAAGTACCTGGCGCGCGAGTTCCTGCTGATCCTGTCCACCTCGTCGTCGGAGTCGGCGCTGCCGCGGCTGATCGCGAAGATGGAGCACCTGGGTGTCAGCAAGCCCGTCGTCGGCATCACCGTGCCGACCGGCTACTCCTTCAACCTCGACGGCACCGCGATCTACCTCACGATGGCGTCGCTGTTCATCGCCGAGGCGATGGGCGACCCGCTTGCCATCGGTGAGCAGATCGGGCTTCTCGTCTTCATGATCATCGCGTCGAAGGGTGCGGCGGGCGTCACCGGCGCCGGCCTGGCGACCCTGGCGGGCGGCCTTCAGTCGCACCGGCCCGAACTGGTCGACGGCGTCGGCCTGATCGTCGGCATCGACCGCTTCATGAGCGAGGCGCGCGCCCTGACGAACTTCGCGGGCAACGCGGTCGCGACGGTCCTCGTCGGTACGTGGACGAAGGAGATCGACCGGGCCAGGGTGGACGAGGTGCTGGCGGGCCGGCTCCCGTTCGACGAGAAGATGCTGGTGGACGACCACCACGGGGCGGCCGAGGACCCGGCTGCCGAAGGCCCCAGCCTCACGAAGGGCTCGGACGGCTCGTCGGGCGGCTCGTCGGAGGTGCCGGAGGCGCGCGACGCGGACGGGACGCCGGCGAAGGTCTGACGCGAGTCGTCGGACGGCCTGCCCGTTCGACCGTCTGACCGCTTGAACTGCTGGAACCGCATGAACTGCTTGACCCTGGCCGGGGGTTGATCCCCCTCCTCCCCGGCCCTGCGAATGACCGGCCCGTACGGAGACGTCCGTACGGGCCGGTCAGTTTTCTGCCACGGGGCGCGGGCCGGGCTTCCGGCCGGCTCAGCCGTACGGGATCCGGACCACCGACTGGTTGCCGATGCCGAGCGTGCTGGCACCGTTGCCGATGGCGTTCCAGACCTCGATCCGCACCTTGCCGTTGACCAGGTCGCCGTGCGAACCGGTCGACGCCTTCAGGCCCTTGGCCTGTGTGTAGTGCTCGAAGCCGGGCGCCGGGTCCGTCGCGAAGTAGTTGTACGTCTCCGTACGGTCCCAGCTGCCGTCGCCCGTACGGTCGTAACTCACCCTCACCTGCTGGCCGTTGGCCACCGCCGTACCCGCGTCGACGAAGAGGTCGAACTGGGTCGCCCCGCCGTTGTAGGCGCGGGTGATCCCGCCGGAGGTGAAGACCTGCGGGTTGTACGGCGTCCCGTCGCGGTTGCCGCCGCCCGCCGACGTGAGCGTGGCGTTCGCGCCCGAGCCGGTGGCGTCACCGAGGCCGCCGCCGGTGCGGGCGTACAACTGCGAGGAGCCGGAGGGTGGATCGGTCGGTGGATCGGTGGGCGGGTCGGTCGGCGGGTCCGTCGGGCCGGAGCCGCCACGGGTCCAGACACCGACGTAGTCGACGAGCATCGGCCGCCCCGGCACGGTGGCCGGCGTCGGTGTCGGACCGCCGAGCGCGTCGGGGAACGCGCCGCCGATCGCGACGTTGAGCAGGATGAAGTACCCCGCGTGCTCGGTCATGTTGGCCCAGGTCGTCGCGTCCAACTGGGCCTGCGTGACGGTGTGGTAGAGCTGGTCGTCCACGTACCAGCGCAGCGCGTTGGGCGAGCTGGAGCGGTCCCACTCGAAGCGGTACGTGTGGAAGGCCGACTGGCAACTCGATCCGGGGCAGGCGCGGTTGGCGGCGATACCGGTGGTCTCGTTGCAGGGGCCGCCCGGGTTCACACCGCAGTGCAGCACCGCCCAGACGGAGTTGATCCCGTTGACGTTCTCCATGATGTCGAACTCGCCGATGGCGGGCCAGTTCCAGTAGTTGCCCCGGTAGGGCGCGCCGAGCGCCCAGAAGGCGGGCCAGTAGCCGGCCGCGGCGGCGCCGGTCACGTTCGGCATCTGAATCCGGCCCTCGATGCGCAGGGTGCCGCCGGCCGGTGCCTTGAAGTCGGCGCGCTTCGTCTCGACGCGCGCGGACGTCCAGTTGCCCGCGCCGTCCCTGAGCGGGGTGATCTTCAGATTCCCGCTGCCGTCGAGGCTCAGGTTCTCGGCGTTGGCGGTGTAGTTCTGGATCTCGCCGGTGCCCCAGTTGCCCGGCCCGCCGGGGTAGCCGTGCCCGGTGTCCACCTGCCAGTTGGCGGCGGACGGCGGCGCGCCGTTCCCACCGTTGAAGTCGTCGCTCCACTGGAGGTTCCAGCCGGGCGCGGGCGGTACGTCGCCCCGGGCGGTGCCGGCGCTCGTCAGCCCGACGAATCCGGCGACGGCGACGGACATCGCGAGGAAGGCGGCGATCAGGGGGGTGCGGGGGCTGCGCGGTCTGTTTCTGGTGCGGCTCGTTCTCAAGGAACACCTCCGGTGTGGATGGTGCCGAGATGTGTCTGCGAGAGGGTGAGAGCGCTCTCAGCCCTGTTGTTTAGATGAACCCGGAGACCCCGTCAATGACCTGAACGCGTTGAATTCCTGAAGCCTTCGCGGGTCGCCGCCCTACCGCTCGCCGGGGCCCCCGCGGGTATAGAGCGCGGCGACGGCGCGTGTGACGGCGGCGAGCGTCCGCATGTACTCGTACGCGTAGAGCGGCGGGGTCCCGGCGTCCGGCCGGCCGTGCCGGTCGAGCAGCCGGTACGCGGTCCGGTGCAGCTCCCGGACGGGCGCGCTGTCCGTGTCGCCGAGATCCTCCAACAGCAACAGGCTCAACTGGCCCAGGAGTTGACGCGTCGTCGCGTCCACCCAGGGCCGCTCGGGGAGGGCGAGCCTGCGGGCGAGGGCGTGCTCGACGGTGCGGGAGATCGTCACAAGGTCGACGGGCAGCGCCACGTCACCGGTCTCGTTCATCGGGCCTCCCGCCTGTGGGGAGTTGTACGGCTCCGAGGGCCGTCCCCACTCACTTTCCCCGCCGCGAGTGTGAACCGCGAGGAGCGCGGGAGTACAGGGGCGCACGGGTGCGCGGAACGAGAGGTCCGGTCAGCCGACGAGGTCCCGGGTCAGCTCTTCGAGCCGGGCCGCGTCCTTCGGATCGAAGAAGGCGTGGTCAAGGCTGATCGGCCGGTGCAGGGCGTACGCGCTGAGCGGTGCGCCGGGCGGGTTGTCGACGCGGGCGGCCAGCGGGCGGATGCCCTCCTCGACGGGCTTGCCGTACCTCTTCAGCGACTCGACGTGCGCCGCGGTCTCGGCGTCGAACTCGCCGCAGAAGCCGGTCGACACACCGCCGGGGTTGATCAGTACGTAGCGGGTGCGGACCCCGTCCGCCGCGTGCCGCGCGGCGTACGCGACACCGAGAAGATCGTTGGCGCGGCCGGCCTGGAACTGGGCCTCCATGCCGGTGTACGTGCGGCGGAGCATGAGGTCGTCCCAGTGGATGTGTCCGGCGGGGACACCGGGGCCGGACACGTTGACGATGACGCGGGGGCCGGCGCCGTCGCTGTCGGTCAGGCCGTGGCTGAGCAGATAGCGGCTCACGTACTCCAGCGCGAAGACCCCTTCGATGCCCTCGGCGGTCTCCCACCGGGTGGCCCGGAAGTAGCGCGCGCACAGGACGAGGGCGTCCACGTCGGGGAAGTCGTCGGTGATCCGCTCGATGACGCGTCTGTTCTCGCTGATCAGGCTGAGGTCGGCCGGGACGAAGGTGGCGCCGGGGACGGTCCGCGCCTTGCGCTCGTCGCGGCCGACGATGACGACGGTGTCGCCCCGCCGCAGGTAGTCCTGGGCGAGGGCCCTGCCCATGCCGTCGGTGCCACCGGTGATCACGAGGGTCTTCATCGGGTGTCCTCCAGTGCTGCGTGGGCTTGAAAGTGAACCGATGGGTTCAATCTACTGATCTGACACGTTCGCAGGCAACCGGCAGAACCACATCACTGAACCAGCGGGTAAAATCCGGCTCCATGGCAGCCACCTCACGCGGACGGATCGACAAGCGGCAGGCGATCCTGGAAGGCGCGTTCACCGTGTTCGCCCGCCGGGGCTACGCGCAGGCGTGCGTTCAGGACATCGCGGACGCGGCGGGCGTCGCCAAGCCCACGGTCTACAACCACCTCACCGACAAGGCGACGCTGTTCCGCCACGCGATGGAGGCGGCGGCGCGGACCGCGCTGGACCGGCGGCTCGCCGCGCTCGCCCCGCTGCTCGAACCGGGCGACGACCTGCGCACCACGCTGGAGGGCGTCGGGCTCGACCTGCTGCGGCTGCACTGCGACGAGCGCTCGTGCGCGCTGCGGCGGCTGCTCTACGCGGAGATCACGACGTTCCCGGACGCCCTCGACCTGGTCGCCGCCGCCGGCCCGCACCATCTCGTCGACGCCCTCGCCGACCGGCTGGCCCGGCTCATGCTCGCGGGCCGACTGCGCGGCACGGACGCGGCGCGGGCCGCGGAGCAGTTCATGGCGCTGCTCGTCGGCCCGCTGGAAGCGCGCTCCCACATGGGTACGCGCCCGATCCCGGACGCGGAACTGCGCGAGGTGGCCGACGCCGCCGTCGACACCTTCCTCCATGCCTTCGGCCAGGCGCCCGGGGTCCGGCCGACGCGCTGAATATCGCCGCGCGACGCCACCTCACCGCGAACTACGCTCCGGCCATGAGTGTGCTGACCCACGACCGTTACTGCGCCGAACTCGTCGTACAGACCGACCTGTTGAGGTCGGACGTCCGGGCCGCGGACCTGACCGCCCCCGTGCCCACCTGCCCCGGCTGGAGCCTCGGCCAACTGCTGCGGCACGTCGGCGGAACGCACCACTGGGCCGAGATCGTCGTCCGCACCCGGGCCACGAGCCCCGTACCGGAGGACCTGGTCAACGACGTCTCCGCGCACGCCGACGCCGATCCCCGCGAGATGGACGCGTGGGTCGCCGAGGGTGCGACCGGACTGGCGGACGCCCTGCGGGCCGCCGGGCCCGCGGAACGGGTGTGGACGCCGGGCCCGGGAGGGACCACGGCGTTCTGGGCGCGCCGCATGCTCCACGAGGCGGTGGTCCACCGGGCGGACGCGAACTGGGCCGTCGGGGCGGAGTTCGTCGTGGCGGAGGACCTCGCCGCCGACGGCATCGACGAGTGGATGGGCTTCGGCACCGTACCGGAGGTCATCGAGCCCCGGCCCGGAGTCCCACCACTGCTCGGCCCCGGCCGCACCCTGCACTTCCGCGGCCCCGGCGCGGCGCCGGGCTGGCTGGTCGACCTGACGGGCGACGCGGTCGCCTGCCGCCGCGCGGACGGCCCGGCTCCCGAGGCCGCCGCCGTCACCGTACGCGCGCCCCTGGCCGACCTCCTCCTGCTCCTCTACGGACGGCGCACCGCCGGGGACGAGGTCGTCGAGGTCGACGGCGACGTACGACTGCTGGACCTCTGGGTGGAGCGGTCGGGGTTCTGGCTCCGGGAGTGAGCCAGGTGTATCAGGCACTTGACACAGTTCGCTCGGTTCGGCAGATTGTGTCAGAGCGCCGATACACTTGACGACGCCTCGGGGAGGGGTGCCCGGATGTCCAATTCGCTTGTGCCGGTGAGGAGTTGGCGGGCCTGGGCCGACGCTCCCCTCCGCTGGGCCGGTCCTCTCGTCGGTATCGGGATCAATCAGGTCGTCACTTTCAGCTCCGACTCCGACGTCGATCTCCTCTACGCCATCCCCGTCTTCGGGCTCTGCTCCGTCGCCGGTGTGCTCCTCGCGGATCTTGTCGTCCATCCCCGGCGGCGCGGCGTGTGGGAGGCGGTCGTGGTGCGGCGGCGGGTGCGGGATCAGATACCCCGGGCGCTCGCCGGGTCCCTCGGCGTGCAGGCCGTGCTCCTGGTGGTCCTGCTGGGTGTCGCCGTCGGCACCGCGTCCACCGACGGGGCGGGGCGCGCGGGCAGGGCGCTGGTCGAGCGGTGTCAGGGGGACACCTACGTCGTCGGTCCCTGGCCGGGGCCGTACTACGCGTGGCCGGTTCTCGGGGGGCTCGTCGTCGGCAGCGTCGTCTGTGCGCTGACCCTGCGGCGCGTCACCGCGCGGGCCGGGGACGACGACCGGCGCAGGGTCCGGGCGCGGGTGACCGTCGGTGCGTGGGGCGTGTTGGTGGCCGCGCCGCTCTTCGCCGTATCTTCGACCATGGCCGTGGCCGTGTTCAGCCTCCCCTGCGGCGGGCGGGCCGGGGACCTGGGCGCGGTGGGCCTGGCGGGCGTCGCGTTCGTCTCGGCCATGACGGCCGGCTGGTGCCTGGTCGCCCTGCTCGTGCCGCGCGTCCATATCGAGGAGCGACCATGACCACCGGCGGGCTCACCATCCGGGTGGATTCCCACGTGCCCGTCCCGCCGTTCGAGCAGATCAGGGCACAGCTCGCGGATCTGATCTCGGTGGGGCGTCTGCGTGAGGGCGACCGGCTGCCCCCCGTACGGCAACTCGCCTCCGACCTCGGACTCGCCAACAACACCGTCGTCCGGGCCTACCGCGAGCTGGAGACGGCGGGCCTCGTGCACAGCAGACGGGGATCCGGTACGCGCGTGGCCGCGAGCGCGGCGGGCGCGGCGGACGACGACGCGAGGGCCACCCTCGCCGAGCACGCCCGTGACTTCGCGCGCGCCGCGCGGCTGCTCGACGCGACCGACGAGGACGCGCTGGCCGCGATCCGGCACGCGCTCGCGACGGCGGAGGCGCCCCGGCCGTTGCCTTGACGCCGACGTCAAGGATTACCGTCGTGGACATGCGCATCGGCGAGCTGGCGGAGCGGGCGGGAACGAGCACCCGAACTCTGCGTTACTACGAGTCCCGCGGGCTGCTGCCCGCCCGGCGTGCGGGGAACGGCTACCGCACCTACGACGACGACGATCTGCGGCTGATCCAGCAGATCCGGACCCTGCAGGACTTCGGGTTCGATCTGGAGGAGACGCGGCCGTTCGTCGAGTGTCTGCGGGCCGGGCATCCGGCCGGGGACTCATGCCCCGCCTCGCTCGACGTGTACCGGGGCAAGCTCGCCGAGCTGGACGAGCTGATCGGGCGGCTCGGTTCGATACGCGCCCAGGTCCGCGAGCAGCTCGCGCAGGCCGAGGCGGCTCAGGCCGTCGAGCGGCCCGAGCCGCCGTTGCGCGAGCCGTTGCCCGAGCCGTTGTGCGAGCTGACCATGCACCCGCTCCGAGAGGGAGAAGACAGATGATCCAGGCAGAGGGCGTCGCCGCCGTCACGGACGCGAGCTTCGACGAGGAAGTACTGAAGGCCGACCTTCCCGTGCTGGTGGAATTCACCGCCGACTGGTGCCCGCCCTGCCGCCAGCTCGCGCCGGTGCTCAGCGCCGTGGCCGCGGAGGAGGCGGCGCGGCTCAAGGTCGTACAGCTGGATGTGGACACGAACCCGGAGACGATGAACCGGTACGGCGTCCTCGCGATGCCGACCCTGCTGGTGTTCCGCGCCGGCGAGCCGGTCAAGTCGATGGTCGGGGCCCGGCCCAAGCGCCGACTGCTCCAGGAGCTCGAAGACGTCATCTGAGACCTCGTCCGACGCCCGCCACCACGGCCCCGCGCACAAAAATACCCCGGCACCGAATTGACGGCCGGGGTATTGCTCTGCGTATATTGGGTGTTTCGACTTTCCTGCTTTTCGAAAGCCGAAATCAACTCACAAGGCAAAGCGTATCGGACAGGGGCTGAATTGTCAACCGAGGAATTGCAGAGCGAACAGCAATTCGTCTCGCTCCTCCATGAGCGTCTCGACGCGCTCAGGGAGCAGGCCGAAGCCGCCGTGCGCACGTCGATCGGGCAGGTCAGCACCGGTCGGCAGGCCATGGTGGAGCGCGACATCCGGGTCGCCGAGCACTCCGGCACCGTGACCACGCTGAATGCCGTGGAGACCGGGCTCTGTTTCGGCCGTATCGATCTCACCGACGGCGTCACCCACCACATCGGCCGAATCGGAATGCGGCAGGACGACGTGGAACGCACCCCGCTGCTCATCGACTGGCGTGCTCCCGTGGCCCGTCCTTTCTATCTCGCCACCGGCTATTCCACGATGGGTCTGCGCCGCCGCCGGCACATCACCACCGAGGGCCGGCGCGTCACCGCGCTCCACGACGAGATCATGGATCTCACCGACACCACCCGCACCGGGTACGAGGACCCGGACGGCGACGCCGTGCTGCTCGCCGCGCTCGACTCCGCCCGCACCGGGCGGATGACCGACATCGTGCGGACCATCCAGGCCGAGCAGGACCGCATCATCCGCGCGCCGCACCGCGGGGTGCTCGTCGTGGAAGGCGGGCCGGGGACCGGCAAGACCGCCGTCGCGCTGCACCGCGCCGCGTATCTGCTGTACGCGCACCGCGAGCAGCTGGCCCGGCGGGCCGTGCTGATCGTCGGGCCCAACCCGGCCTTCCTCGGATACATCGGAGAGGTGCTGCCCTCACTCGGCGAGACCGGCGTGCTGCTGGCGACGGTCGGTGAACTCTTCCCCGGCGTACACGCGACCGCCACCGACACCCCCGCCGCTGCCGCCGTCAAGGGGCGCACCGAGATGGCGGGCGTGCTGGCCGCCGCGCTGCGCGACCGCCAGCAGGTCCCCGACCCGCACATCGAGATCGAGCACGACGACGGAACGCTCTACCTGGACCGGGCGATGGCGGAGGACGCGCGCGCCCGCGCCCGTAACGTCGACCTCCCGCACAATCTCGCCCGGCCGCACTTCGCGTTCTCCGTCATCGACTCCCTCACCGAGCAGCTCACCGAGCGGCTCGGCGCCGACCCGTACGGCGGCCCGAACCTCCTCGACGCCACCGACATCGCCCAGCTCGGCAAGGCGATCGCCACCAGCCCGGCGGTGCAGTCCGCGATCGACGAGCTGTGGCCCACCCTCACCCCCCAGGACCTCGTCGCCGACTATCTGGCGGAGCCCACCCATCTCCCCGACGGCGACGGTGAGTTGATCCGCCGTCAGGTCAGCGGCGCCGACGACTGGACCGCCGCCGACGTCCCCCTCCTCGACGAGGCCGCGGAGCTGCTGGGCGAGGACGACGCCGCCGCGCGCGCCGCCGCGGAGGCCGAGCGGCGCGAGCAGATCGAATACGCGCAGGGGGTACTGGAGCTGAGTTACGGCTCCCGCACCTACGAGTTCGAGGACAAGGACGAGGAGGCGTCGGAGGTCCTGCTCGCGCACGACCTCATCGACGCCGAACGCCTCGCCGAGCGGCAGGAGGAGGCCGACACCCGCAGCGCCGCCGAGCGCGCCGCCGCCGACCGCACCTGGGCGTTCGGCCACATCGTGGTGGACGAGGCGCAGGAATTGTCCGCGATGGCCTGGCGGTTGCTGATGCGCCGCTGCCCGGCCCGCTCCATGACACTGGTCGGTGACCCGGCGCAGACCGGGGACGTGGCCGGCTGCGACTCCTGGCAGCAGATCCTGCGGCCGTACGTCGGCAAGCGCTGGGAGCATGTACGGCTCGGCGTCAACTACCGTACGCCCGCCGAGATCATGGCCGTCGCCGCCGAGGTCAGGCGGCTGGAGGACCCCGCGTTCGAGCCGCCGAGTTCGGTCCGCTCGACGGGAGTCGGCCCGTGGGTACGGGAGGTGAAGCCGGCCGACCTCGTCGGGACGGCCGCCGCGAGCGCCGTCGAACACGCGGCCTCGCACGCGGCGGAACACGGCGGCGACGGACGCCTCGCGGTGATCGCGCCCGCCGCGCTGCTGCCCGCGCTCGCCGCCGAACTCCCCGACGCCTCCTGGGGAGTGGCCCCCGACCTCACCCGGCCGGTCGTCCTGCTCGACCCCCGGCAGGCGAAGGGCCTGGAGTTCGACACGGTGATCGTCGTCGATCCGGAGGCCGTCCTGGACGGTTCACCGCGTGGCACCAACGACCTGTACGTGGCGCTGACCCGCGCGACGCAGCGACTCGGCATCGTACGGAATGTCACCGTCCCGCCCCGGCTCGCGTACGAGAGCGCCACCGAGGGGCGCCCGGGGTCGTGAACCCCGCCCCCCGAGGGGCACGGTCGTCATGTCCACAACGGGGGAGACATGCGCCGTACGAGAAGCCGCGGGAAGCGCGGACGCGGGGTCCCCGCCACGGTGGCGGGGACGCTCGCCGTGGCGGCGACGGTCGTCGCGCTTCTGCTGTCCGCGCAGCACGGGACGGGGTGTGACACGTCGCAGGGCACCCGGCTGAGCGCACGTTGCTGAGGAGGGTGCCGGGGCTGCCGGGGCTTGACCTTCACACCGGTGTGAAGCTTTAGCGTTTCGCTTGTCCGGCAGTGGGAGCGAAACAGGGGAGCAGCGGTGTCCGGAGCGGTGATCATCGGAGTGGGGCCCGGGATAGGCCGGGCGGTGGCCCGGCGGTTCGCCCGCGAGGGGCTGCCCGTCGCGCTGATCGCGCGGCGCGAGGAGACGCTGCGCGCGGCGGCCGAGGCGGTCGCGGACACCGGCGTGCGCGTGGTCACACAGGCGGCCGACAGTACGGACGAGACCGCACTGCGCGCGGCGCTCGACAAGGCGGCCGGTGAACTCGGCCCGCCGGACGTCGTCGTCTACAACGCGGCGCTCGTCCGCGCGGACGCACCGGGGGAACTGTCCCTCCGCGAACAGTTCGACGCCTGGGCGGTCAACGTGGGCGGCGCGCTCACCGCCGCCGCCCACGTCGCGCCCGGGATGGCGCGGCGGGGCGGCGGCACGTTCCTGATCACCGGGGGCATGCCCGAGCCGAAGCCGCAGTACGTGAGCCTGTCGCTCGGCAAGGCGGGCGTACGGACCCTGGTCACCCTGCTCGACCAGACCTACGGCGCCGCAGGTGTCCACGTCGCGAGCGTCACCGTCCACGGCCCCGTCGCGCCCGGGACGGACTTCGACCCGGACGACATCGCCGCGCACTACTGGCGCCTGCACACCCAGCCACGGGCCGGCTGGGAACACGAGACCCACCACACGGGCGCGCCCGCCACGACGTAGCTCCGCTCACACCGGCTTCAGCCACAGCGTCGCCAGCGGCGGCAGCGTCAGTTGGATGCTTGCCGGGCGGCCGTGCGCCGGGGTCGCCTCCGGCTTGAGGGTGTCCAGGTTGAACACGTCCCCGCCGCCGTAGCGCCCCGCGTCGGTGTTGATGACCTCCGTCCAGCCCGAGATGCCCTCCGGCACCCCGATGCGGTACTGATGCCGCACCACCGGCGAGAAGTTGGAGACGGCCAGCAGCGGCGCGCCCTCCGCGTCGAAGCGCAGGAACGCGAACACGTTGTCCTCCCCGGCGTCCCCCTCCACCCAGGCGAAACCCCCGGGGTCGGTGTCGCGCTGCCAGAGCGCCGGGGTCCGGCCGTAGACCACGTTCAGGTCGCGCACCAGGTCCCGTACGCCGCGGTGGTCGGCCTCCGCCTCGTACGACGGGTCCAGCAGCCACCAGTCCGGGCCGTGACCCTCCGACCACTCGGCGCCCTGGGCGAACTCCTGCCCCATGAAGAGGAGTTGCTTGCCCGGGTGCGCCCACATGTAGCCGAGATACGCCCGGTGGTTGGCCCGCTGCTGCCACCAGTCGCCCGGCATCTTGGAGACCAACGACCGCTTGCCGTGGACGACTTCGTCGTGCGAGATCGGCAGGACGTAGTTCTCGCTGTACGCGTACACCATCGAGAACGTCATCTCGCCGTGGTGGTACTTACGGTGCACCGGCTCCTTGGAGACGTAGTCCAGGGAGTCGTGCATCCAGCCCATGTTCCACTTCAGACCGAAGCCGAGACCGCCGAAGCCGCCCGGCCCGATCTGGTGCGTGGCACGGGTGACGCCGTCCCAGGCCGTGGACTCCTCGGCGATCGTGACGACACCGGGGCAGCGGCGGTAGACGGTCGCGTTCATCTCCTGGAGGAAGGCGACGGCGTCCAGATTCTCCCGGCCGCCGTGCTCGTTCGGCGTCCACTCACCGGCCTCGCGCGAGTAGTCCAGGTAGAGCATCGACGCGACGGCGTCGACCCGCAGACCGTCGATATGGAACTCCTCGCACCAGTAAGTGGCGTTGGCGACAAGGAAGTTGCGCACCTCGGTGCGGCCGAAGTCGAACTCCAGCGTGCCCCAGTCGGGATGCTCGGCGCGCTGCGGGTCGGCGTGCTCGTACAGCGGCCTGCCGTCGAACTGGGCCAGCGCCCACTCGTCCTTCGGGAAGTGCGCCGGCACCCAGTCCACGATCACGCCGATGCCCGCGCGGTGCAGCGTGTCCACCAGGAAGCGGAAGTCGTCGGGCGTGCCCATACGGGAGGTCGGGGCGTAGAAGCCGGTGACCTGATAGCCCCAGGAACCGCCGAAGGGATGCTCGGCGACCGGCATCAGCTCGACATGCGTGAAGCCGAGATCCTTGACGTACGCCGGGAGCTGCAAGGCGAGTTGACGGTACGTCAGGCCCGGCCGCCAGGAGGCGAGATGCACCTCGTAGATGGAGAGCGGCGCCTCGTGCACCGGCAGATCGCCGCGGTGCGCCATCCACTCCTCGTCGTGCCACACGTGGTGCGCCTCGGTGACGATCGACGCCGTCGACGGCGGCACCTCGGTGCGGCGGGCCATCGGGTCGGCGCGCAGCGTGTGCGACCCGTCGGGCCGGGTGATGTCGAACTTGTAGAGCGCGCCCTCGCCGACGCCGGGCACGAACAGCTCCCACACGCCGGTCGAGCCGAGCGAGCGCATCGGGTAGACGGTGCCGTCCCAGTAGTTGAAGTCGCCCGTCACCCGCACGCCCTGCGCGTTCGGCGCCCAGACGGTGAAGCGGGTGCCCGTGACGCCCTGGTGGACCATCGGGCGGGCGCCGAGCGCCTGCCACAGTTCCTCGTGCCTGCCCTCGCCGATGAGATGCAGATCGAGATCGCCGAGCGTGGGCAGGAAGCGGTACGGGTCCTGCACCTCCAGCTCGTCGACCTCGTCGGCGGTGCCCCCGCTCTCCTCGGCCGTGGCCCCGTAACGCACCAGCAGGGAGTAGTCGGGGACCTTGCGCCACGGCAGTACGCCCGAGAAGAAACCGTCCCCGTCGTCGTGCAGTTGGGCCCGCAGCCCCTTGGCGACGACCGTCACGGCCTTCGCGTACGGCCGCAGCGCGCGGTAGACGACGCCGCCCTTGCCGGGGTGGGCACCGAGCACGCCGTGCGGGTCGTGGTGCGAGCCGTGGAGCAGCCGGTGCCGGTCCGAGTCGGCGAGCGGCGGCGCGGGCCGCAGGACATGGCCGCCGGTCGCGCGGGGCGTCGGGGCGGTGGGCTCCGGCGCGACCGGCTCCGCCTCGGGCGTACGCGGCGCGGGTGCCTGCGGCGCGGCGGCGGCCGACTCCAGCGGCTTCGGAGACTTCGCGGACTTCTCCGCCTTGCAGGCCTTGCCCGCCTTCCCGGTCTTGACGGCCTTCTCGCTCCTCGCGGCCTTCTCGGACTTCCCCGACTCCTTTCCCTCCTCCTTCCCCTCCTTCGCGACGGGCGCCGCGCCCTTCGCCGGGGGCTCGTCCCGCTTGCGGCGTGCGTCGGCGGGGAGCTGGGGCTGCGGCTCTGACGGATTCTCGGACGGCGGGCGGGCGGTCACGGGGGCTGCCTCCTCGGCGGGATGACGGGGGTTTCGGGGGCCGGTGGGCCGGCGGGCCCGGTGGGTCGGTCCACCGGGCTTCGTTAGCGGGCGGTCGGTGTCAGGGAAGGCCGCCGGCCAGGCGCTGGATCGCCGCCATCGGGACGGGCAGCCAGTCGGGGCGGTTCCTGGCCTCGTACAGCACCTCGTACACCGCCTTGTCCGTCTCGTATGCCCGCAGCAGCGCCGGGTCCTCGCGCGGGTCGGTGCCCGTTCCCTCGGCGTAACCGTCGCAGTACGCCGACCGGCAGCGCTCCGCCCAGTCGGGGCTCCAGGGCTCGTGGGAGCGGGCGGCGTAGTCGAACGAGCGGAGCATGCCCGCCACGTCACGCACCGCGGGCTGCGGGCGGCGGCGTTCGGTGAGGGGTCTGGCCGGTTCGCCCTCGAAGTCGATCAGGGACCACTCGCCGTCCGGTGTCCGCAGCGTCTGGCCGAGATGCAGATCGCCGTGCACGCGCTGCGCCCGCGTGACGAGGCCGACGGGGCCGGCGGAGCCGTCCCCGGACCCCGCACCGCCGCTCCCGGACCCGGCGAGCGCGTCGAAGGCCGTGCGCAGACCGGCGACGTACGGCAGGAGCGCGGGCACCGCCTGCGCGGTGGCGTCCAGCCGGCCCGACATGGCCTCGGCCAGCTGAGCCGTCTGCCGCGGCCCCAGGGACACGGTCGGCAGCGCGGCGGCCAGCGCGAGGTGCACCTCGGCGGTGGCCAGCCCCAGCGCACGCGCCTCGTCGGTGAAGGCGCCGCCGTCGGCCAGGGTGCGCAGGGCGAGCTGCCAGCCGTCCTCGGAGTCCTGGAGGTACGGCTGGAGCACCCCGAGCGTCAGCGGCTCCCGCGCGGCGCCGTCGCCCACGGCCTCGAACCAGGCGACGGGTGACGGCACCCGCCGGCAGCCCTGGCCGGCGAGGGCGAGCGGCAGTTCCAGATCGGGGTTGGCGCCGGGGAAGACCCGGCGAAGGATCTTGAGGATGTACTCCTCGCCGTACACGACGGAGGAGTTCGACTGCTCGGCGCCGAGCAGGCGCGGTGTGAGCCCCGCCGGGATCTCGACGGCCCGGTCGAAGCGCAGCGGCCCCAGCGCGCCGGGGGAGCGCAGGTGCTCCAGCAGCAGGTCGGCGAGGCGCGGGTCGTGCAGCGCCTCGTAGACGACCCGGCCGGCCAGCGGCCCCTCGCCGACGATGCCGATGCGCGCGGCGGTGAGCTGGGGCGGCAGGGTGGACCGTACGCCGAGCAGCAGCTGGTAGCAGTCGTCGGTGGGCGGGACGGGGACGGGCGGCGCGTCCAGGTCGGGGGTGGCGCGCTGTTCGACGCGCACCAGCAGATGGAGCAGGCCGGGCCCGGGGCCCGGGGCGGCGGGCGGCATCAGCTCGGTCGCGGCGACCGCGGCGAAGCCCGTGATGGGGCGGCCCTTGCCGGCGAACCAGCGCTGTCGCGGCAGCCACTCGTGGAGCAGTGGTGCGAGTGAGCCGACCAGCTTCTCGGCTCCGGCGGGCGAGAGTGCCGCACCGGGGCGTGGTGAGCTCCGGGTGGATGCAGCCTTCGACATGGCATCGCGTCCTTTCCCCGGGCACACCACAGGATGCGCAGAGTGTCCCGGATTGCGGCAACGGAGTCCGGCTGTGCGGGACGTGTCGGGTGAGGATGGCCCGTACGGACCGTAAGTCCGCCCGGCGTGGGAAGCCCGTTCGTACGGACCACTCGATGTCGTGGATGGTGCCCCGTGCGGGGCGGCGGTAACCGACCGCCCCGCAGTTGTTCGTCGTCAGGCCAGTTGTTCGGCGTCTCAGGCGGGCGTGGGGTCCTGCCGGAGCCGGAACCAGTAGAAGCCGTGGCCCGCCAGTGTCAGCAGGTAGGGCCAGTCGCCGATCGCCGGGAAGCGCACCCCGCCGATCAGCTCCACCGGGTGGCGCCCGCTGAAGGCGCGCAGATCCAGCTCCGTGGGCTGTGCGAAGCGTGAGAAGTTGTGCACGCAGAGCACCAGGTCGTCGCCGTTGCCGTCCTGCGACGGCGCCTCGCGCAGGAACGCGAGCACGGCCGGGTTCGTCGACGGCAGTTCCGTGTACGAGCCGAGCCCGAAGGCCGGGTTCTGCTTACGGATCTCGATCATGCGCCGTGTCCAGTGCAGCAGCGACGACGGCGACGCCATCGCGGCCTCGACGTTGGTGACCTGGTAGCCGTAGACCGGGTCCATGATCGTCGGGAGGTAGAGCCGGCCGGGGTCGCAGGACGAGAAGCCCGCGTTCCGGTCCGGGGTCCACTGCATCGGGGTCCGTACGGCGTCGCGGTCGCCGAGCCAGATGTTGTCGCCCATCCCGATCTCGTCCCCGTAGTAGAGGATCGGGGAGCCGGGCAGCGACAGCAGCAGAGCGGTGAACAGCTCGATCTGGTTGCGGTCGTTGTCCAGCAGCGAGGCAAGGCGGCGCCGGATGCCGATGTTGGCGCGCATCCGCGGATCCTTGGCGTACTCCGCGTACATGTAGTCGCGCTCTTCGTCCGTGACCATTTCGAGCGTCAGCTCGTCGTGGTTGCGCAGGAAGATGCCCCACTGGCAGCCGGTCGGGATCGCCGGGGTCTTGGACAGGATCTCCGAGACCGGATACCGGGACTCGCGCCGTACGGCCATGAAGATCCGCGGCATCACCGGGAAGTGGAACGCCATGTGGCACTCGTCGCCGCCCTTGGCGTAGTCGCCGAAGTAGTCGACGACGTCCTCCGGCCACTGGTTGGCCTCGGCGAGCAGCACGGTGTCCGGGTAGTGCGTGTCGACGATCTCGCGGACCTCGCGCAGGAGGGCGTGGGTGGCCGGCAGGTTCTCGCAGTCGGTGCCCTCCTCCTGGTAGAGGTACGGCACCGCGTCGAGGCGGAAGCCGTCGATGCCCAGGTCCAGCCAGAAGCGCAGCGCCGAGATGATCTCGTCGCGGACGGCCGGGTTCTCGTAGTTGAGGTCCGGCTGGTGTGAGAAGAAACGGTGCCAGTAGTACTGCTTGCGGACCGGGTCGAAGGTCCAGTTGGACGACTCGGTGTCGACGAAGATGATCCGCGCTTCCGGGAACTGCTTGTCGTCGTCGGCCCAGACGTAGTAGTCGCCGTACGGCCCGTCGGGGTCCTTGCGCGACTCCTGGAACCAGTTGTGCTGGTCGCTGGTGTGATTCATGACGAAGTCGATGATCACGCGCATGCCGCGTTGGTGGGCGGCGTCGACGAACTCCACGAAGTCGGCGAGGTCGCCGAACTCGGGCAGTACCGCTGTGTAGTCGGAGACGTCGTAACCGCCGTCTCTCAGTGGGGACTTGAAGAACGGTGGCAGCCAGAGACAGTCGACACCGAGCCACTGGAGATAGTCCAGTTTGGCGGTGATGCCTTTGAGGTCTCCGATGCCGTCGCCGTTGCTGTCCTGGAACGAGCGCACCAGGACTTCGTAGAAGACGGCTCGTTTGAACCAGTCGGGGTCACGGTCCTTCGCGGGAGTGTCCTCGAACATGTCGTGGACGGGCTCATTGATGATCATGATGTGGGTGACCCTCCGATCGGCGGGGACGGTCGCAGAACGACGATGTGCGCGGGTGTCACACCCGGCTCCAGGCGCACGTAGTTGGCCCTGCCCCAGTGGTAGATCTCGCCGGTGAGCTCGTCGCGCACCGGGGCGGACTCGTGCCAGTCGAGGCCGAGCCGCGGCATGTCCAACGAGACCGTTGCCTCCTGGGTGTGGTGCGGATCGAGGTTCACGACGACCAGCACGACGTCCGAGCCCGAGCCCGACCGCTTGCTGTAGGCGATGACGGCGTCGTTGTCGACGTGGTGGAAGTGGATGTCGCGCAGCTGCTGCAGCGCCGGGTGCCGGCGCCTGATCCGGTTGAGCGCGGTGATGAGCGGGGCGATGGTGCGTCCCTCTCGCTCCGCCGATTCCCAGTTCCGGGGGCGCAGCTCGTACTTCTCCGAATGCAGATACTCCTCGCTCCCGGGCTTGACCGGGGCGTTCTCCATGAGTTCATACCCTGCGTAGACGCCCCAGGACGGCACCATCGTCGCGGCGAGCACCGCGCGTACCTCGAATGCCGGACGGCCGCCGTCCTGAAGATATGCGTGCAGGATGTCGGGCGTGTTGACGAAGAAGTTCGGGCGCATGTACGACGCGGAGTCGCCCGACAGCTCGGTGAGGTAGTCGGTCAGCTCCTGCTTGGTCGTACGCCAGGTGAAGTACGTGTACGACTGCTGGAATCCGATCGCGCCCAGGGTGTGCATCATGGCCGGCCGGGTGAACGCCTCGGCCAGGAAGATCACATCAGGGTCGGTGGTGTTGATGTCCGCGATCACCCGTTCCCAGAAGACCACCGGCTTGGTGTGCGGATTGTCGACGCGGAAGATCCGGACGCCGTGGTCCATCCAGTACCGCAGCACCCGCAGGGTCTCGGTGACCAGGCCGTCCATGTCACGGTCGAAGGCGATGGGGTAGATGTCCTGGTACTTCTTGGGCGGGTTCTCGGCGTACGCGATCGTGCCGTCCGCGCGATGGTGGAACCACTCGGGGTGCTCCTTCACCCAGGGGTGGTCGGGCGAGCACTGGAGGGCGAAGTCCAGCGCGATCTCCATGCGCAGCGACGCGGCCTTCGCCACGAAGGCGTCGAAGTCCTCGATCGTGCCGAGGTCGGGGTGGATCGCGTCGTGGCCGCCGTCCGCCGAGCCGATCGCCCAGGGGACGCCGACGTCGTCCGGGCCGGGGGAGAGCGTGTTGTTCGGGCCCTTGCGGTGCGCGGTGCCGATGGGGTGGATCGGCGGCAGATAGACGACGTCGAAGCCCATCGCGGCGACGGCCGGCAGCCGCTCGGCGGCTGTCTTGAACGTGCCGCTGACCGGTGGCTTCCCTGGAGTGACGACCGCGCCCTCGGAGCGCGGGAACAGCTCGTACCAGGAGCCGTACAGCGCCCTCTCGCGCTCCACCAGCAGCTTGACGGGTTTCGACGCCGAGACCAGCTCGCGCAGCGGGTGCCGGGACAGGGCCTCGTCGGCCTCCGGGGTGAAGGCGGCGGCGAGGCGGGCGGCGGCCGGGCGGCGCTCGTCGCGGAGGGCATCCACGGCGGC
The DNA here is from genome assembly GCF_042670825.1 of Streptomyces sp. NPDC057137. Classification (NCBI taxonomy): domain Bacteria; kingdom Bacillati; phylum Actinomycetota; class Actinomycetes; order Kitasatosporales; family Streptomycetaceae; genus Streptomyces; species Streptomyces sp. NPDC057137. The sequence continues at coordinate 33,893 of NZ_JBHUUW010000065.1, forward strand.
CAGGACCGCCTCGCGGCCCTCGCGCTTGGGGACGCCGGCCGCGGCCCGCTCGTAGAGCGCGGCGCCCTCGGCCAGGACCAGCTCCGTGTCGATGCCGGCCGGGATCTTGATCTGGGCGGCGTGGCGCCAGGTGGCGAGCGGATCGCTCCACGCCTCCACCTTGTAGGTCCATCGGCCTTCGGACGTCGGAGTGACGTCGGCGCCCCAGCGGTCGGTGCCGGGGGCCAGCTCACGCATGGGGGTCCAGGGGCCGGGGCGGCCGTCCGGGCCCCGCAGGACGACATTGGCGCCGACCGCGTCGTGGCCCTCACGGAAGACGGTCGCGGTGACCTGGAACGTCTCTCCGCTCACCGCCTTGGCGGGGCGTTTGCCGCAGTTGACGAGAGGGCGTACGTCCAGGACGGGAATGCGACCGATCATGAAATCACCTGAGGGCTGAGCGGGCGTGGCAGGCAGGGCAGGTCGAACGGATCGGAGGATTTTGCCTGACTTTGATCCTATTTGTAGCTGCTCTTGCGGTGACTGGCGGGCTGCGGGCATGGCCGCTCCTGTCCGCGTTCACTCTAATAGCGGTGGAATCGGGCGAAACGAGCGTGCTTGCCGTACGTACCGGATGAGCCTTCCCACGATTTTCGGGTGCACAATCCGCAGCTTCGTTAAGACCTGGGCAACTCTGCGGGCGTGGCCGGAATCGGCCGTATCGCGCGGCATGGCGGAGCGGGAGTGCGGGGCGGGACGACGGGGCGGGAAGACGGACGCCCCGTCCCCGCGGGCCGCACGGGCGGCTTCCGCGGGAACGGGGCGGGAACGGGGGGCTTGCCCGCCGTGGAGCGGAAGGTGTCAGCTCGCGTCGGTCGACCAGACCTGCCACGGCTGGCGCGTCACCCACTCGTCCACCGGCGCCGGCTTCACCGCGAGCGCGTCCGCCGCCCGGCCGCCGTCGCCCGCCATCAGCAGCGGGTCGTCGCCCGTCGCCATGTAGTGGTAGATGCCGGCGACCCCGGCCGCCGCCTCCGGGCCCGCGACCTGGGACAGCGCCTGCTCGAACACCGTCGGAGGCAGCGACAGGTAGCGCACCTCACGGCCGAGGCCCGTGCCGAACGCCGAGGCGAGCTCGTCGCCGGTCAGCGACTCGCTGCCGCCGATGTCGAAGGTCTCGCCCTCCACGCCGTCCACGGTGAGCGCGGCGAAGACCGCCTCCGCGAGGTCCCGGTGCGAGATCCACGCGGCGGAGCTGTCGCCGGGCAGCGGATAGGCCAGGACGCCCTCGCTGACCAGCGCGGGGCCGTTCCACGGGCTGAACAGGTTGTCCAGGTAGACCGGCGGCCTCAGCACCACCAACGGCACACCGCTCGCCCGCAGTTCCTCCTCGGCGATCCTGCGCGTCTCGAAGGCGGCGACGTTCGTGGACTGTTCGGGGATCCGGGTGTTGGCGTTGTAGACGAGACGCCGGATGCCGGCGTCGCGTGCCGCTTCGGCGACATTACGGGCGTACCGCCGGACCTGCTCCGTCCCGTACACCAGCGGCATCACCACCGCCGCGTGCGTCGCGCCCTCCATCAGCCGCCGTACGGCGGGAGGATCGGCCAGGTCACCGCCCACGAACGAGGCGCCGGGGAGCGGCGGGCGGTCCGCCTCGGCGGCGCGGGTGAGCGTACGGACCCGCTGTCCGCGCTCGGCCAGCAGACGGGCCACGGCACCGCCCTGGAACCCGGTCGCCCCCACGACGGCGACGCGCATCGGAATCTGATCGGACATGTGTCTGAAGGCCCTTCGATAAGGTGTGTCTGCTGTCTATGACGGCTCTTTCACAAGGCTGGCGGCGGCGGCTTCGGCCGATCAATTAACAAACCGGGGCGGGGGTTGAAGGATCGTCCATGGAACCGATGGAGCCCATCAAGACCGAAGGTGACGATCTCCTGAGCGAGCTGCTGAAGCCGCTCCGGCTCACGGGGGTCTTCGACAGTCGTTGGCACGTCAGCGCGCCGTGGGCCATCGAGGGCGACGCCGAGCAGAGCTGTGCGATCCTCCACTACATCGTCGAGGGTTCCTGCTGGATCACCGGCGAGGGCCAGACACCGGTGGAACTTCGCGAAGGCGATCTCGCCGTCTTCCCCACCGGCACCGCGCACCGCATCTCCGACCGGCCCGACCGCAGCGGCGGACTGCGGCTGGCGGCCGTCCTGCCCGAGCGACTGCCCGGCACCTCCGGGGAGTTGAAGATCGAGGGCGGCGGACCGGAGAGCCGGCTGCTCTGCGCCGGACTGCACTACGACGCGAGCGCGGCCACCGGCCTGTACACGGCGCTGCCGTGGGCGCTGGTCCTCGACCGCACCCAGGTGGACAACGAACCGCTGCTCCGCGACACGCTGCGGCTGCTCGCCTCGACGCAGCGCCCCGTCGGCCCCGGCGACCGCCTCATCACGCTGCGCGCGTTCGAGATGGCGCTGGTTCTGGCGCTGCGGCCGCTGCTGCGTGAGATCGCGGACAACCCGGCGTCGCTGCCGGTGCTCAGCCATCCGGGGATCAGCAGGGCGATGGTGATCATCGCGACGCGGTTCGCCGAGCCGTGGACGATCGAGTCACTGGCGCGCGAGGTCGGCATGTCCAGGTCGGCCTTCACGGCGGCCTTCCGCGAACTGGTGGGGGAGGCCCCGGCACGGCATCTGACGGGCCGTCGGATGCAGGAGGCGGCGCGGCTGTTGGGGGAGACGTCGCTGCCGCAGTCGGCGGTGCCGGAGCGGGTGGGTTACCGCAGCGCGGTCGGTTTCCATCTTGCGTTTCGCAAGTGGTTCGAGCAGACGCCGGGGGAGTACCGCAGCGGTGCGGTGCCCGCCGCGTAGGGCCGTCCGATGTCGCGGTCTGGCCGGTTATTAAGGACCGCTGGACGGTCGTTCATTGCTCACGGCGCTTGCGCCAGGAAAGGCTCTCAGGGAGTGGGAGCAGCGTTCCGCGCGTGCTCGGTGTGCCGGGTGTGGTGGGCGCACCGGATGTGCCGGACGTGCCGTGCGTGCCGCATGAATCGTTTTGATCTGTTTGATCCGTATGAGGAGAAGTGTTGACCAGATCGGGCCAGGAATACCTGGAGTCGTTGCGCGACGGCCGTTCGGTCTGGCTGGACGGCGAGCGGGTCGAGGACATCACGCGGCACCCGGCGTTCCGCAACACCGCGGGATCCATCGCCCGGCTCTACGACCTGGCACACGACTCCGCGCACACCCCGGTGCTCACCCAGGACGGCGCCCACCGCGCGTTCGCGGTGCCGCGCGGTTACGAGGACCTGGTCGCGCGCCGGCGGGCGTACAAGGTGTGGGCCGAGGCGAGCTTCGGCTTCCTGGGGCGTACGCCGGACTACATGGCGGGCGGCGCGGCCGGATTCGCGGCGGCGCCGGGTGTGTTCACCACCGACGGCTTCGACGGCGCGGCGAACGCGGTCGCGTACCACCGGCGGCTCGCCGACGGCGACCTGTACCCGACCTTCACGATCACCAACCCGCAGGGCGCGCGGACCCCGTTCGACGCGGCCGGGGGGACGGCGGACGACGACCCCGTGGTGCGGGTCGCCGCCGAGAAGGACGGCGGGATCGTCGTACGCGGCGCGAAGATGATCGGCACGGCGGCGGTCTTCGGCAACGAGGTCATCGTCGGCACGATCGAGCCGCTCGCGCCGCGGGACGTCGACCGCGCGGTCTGCTTCTCGATCCCCGTCGACACCCCCGGCCTCAGCTTCATCTCCCGTGTCTCGTACGAGGGCCGGGCGCGGAGCGTCTTCGACAACCCGCTGTCGTCGCGGTTCGACGAGAACGACGCGCTGCTCGTCTGCGACGACGTCTTCGTCCCGTGGGAGTCCGTGCTCACCTACCGGAACGTCGACGCGAGCTTCGGGATGTGGTGGCGCACACCGGCGTACGTGAACTTCGTCCACCAGGCCGCGACGCGCTTCTGGACCAAGCTCGAATTCCTCGCCGGGATAGCCGTCCTGCTGACGAAGTCCAACGGGACGTACGAACTGCCGCCCGTCACGCAGGCGATCGGCCGGCTGCTCGGCAAGGTCGCCCAGGCGAAGGCGTTCGTGCTGGCCGCCGAGGCGAGTTACGAGGAGGTCGACGGCGGGCGCGGCGGAGTGATGCCCGGCAAGGACATCTCGTTCGCGCAGCGCATCATGGCCGGCGAGCTGTATCCGCAGGCCGTACAGGAGATCAAACTCCTCGCGGGCGGCGGGGTGATCCAACTGCCCGCGTCGGGCGAGGACTTGCTCCACCCGGAGCTGGGCCCGCTGGTACGGCGCTACATGGGCGCGCCGGGCCACTCGGCCGAGGAGCGGATCAAACTGCTGAAACTGGCCTGGGACGCGCTGGGTTCGGAGTTCGCCTCCCGCCACGAACAGTACGAACGCTTCTACCACGGCGCGCCGCACGTCTATCTGATGCAGCAGGCATGGGAGGGCGACACGGCGTCCTGCGAGCGACTGGCCCAGGCCTGTCTCGACGGCTACGCGCTCGGCGGTGAACCCGAGGGAACGGGTCCCCGGTGAGCGGCGAACGCGGGAACGAGCGAGACGAGCGGGATGAGCGGAACGGGGCGGCGGCCGGCCGTGGCCGGGTCCCCGGCCGCGCCGGGCCCCTCGGCCCGGCGGGACCCAACGGCTCGTCGTCGACCGGCGGCGCGGCGCCGCCACCCGGCTCCGCCGACCGGGCGATGTCGCCCGGCCCCGTCGAGGCCGACGGCGGTGGCACACCCGGTCCTGTCGGCTCCGCCGGTCGTGCCGGTCGTGCCGGTCCCGTTGGCCCTGTCGGGGCGGATGGCCCCGGCGTACGCGGTCCTGTCGGGGCGGACGGCCCCGGCGTATCCGGTCCTGCCGGTCCTGCCGGTCCCGTCGGGGCGGACGGCCCCGGCACACCCGGCCCCGTCGAGGCCACCGGCCCCGGCCCGGCCGGCCCACCATCTCCCGGCGCCCCGGGGTTTCGCGCCCCCTGCCCCGAGGCGCCGGGATCGTACGAGCGGCGGGGACCGAGTCCCAAGGCCGCGCTCGCGCTGCTCGCTTCCACGCAGTTGCTGCTCATTATGGACACCGCGATCATCAACGTCGCACTGCCGTCCGTCGGGCAGGACCTCGGGTCCGGGTCCGCCGGACTGTCCTGGGTCGCCAACGCCTTTCTGATCACCTTCGGTGGGCTGCTGCTCCTCGGCGGGCGCGCCGCCGATCTCCTCGGGCACCGGCGGGTGTTCCTCGGCGGGCTCGGGGTGCTCGGTGTCGCCTCCGCGGCCGGCGGGGCCGCCGGGTCCGTGGGGGTGCTCGTCGGGGCCCGCGCCGTCCAGGGGGTCGGCGCCGCGCTCGCCGCCGCCGCCGCGTTCGCCCTGCTCCTGAACCTCTTCCCGGACGGCCCCGACCGCCACAAGGCCCTCGGCGCCTTCGCCGCGATGGGCGGTCTCGGCGGCGTTCTGGGCACCGTACTCGGAGGCGTACTCACCGATCTCCTCGGCTGGCGCTCCACCTTCTGGCTGAACGTCCTCGGCGCGCTCGTCCTCGCCGTCCTCGCTCCGCGGCTCCTCGACGGCAACACCCGCAGCGCCGAGCGCGGCTTCGACATCGGCGGCGCGCTCACCGCGACCGCGGGCCTCGGGCTCGTCGCGTACGGCCTCGTCGGCGCCGGTGAGGCGGGCTGGACCAGCGCGCGGACACTGGGCGCGTTCGCCGGCGGACTCGTACTCCTCGCGGCGTTCGCCGTTCTGGAGAAACGAATCGCCCACCCGCTCGTGCCGCCCGCCGTCCTGCGCCGGCCCACCCTGCGGCTCGCCAACTGCCTCAGCGCGCTGGCCCAGATGGCGCTCTTCCCGATGTTCTTCCTCGTCAGCCTCTACCTCCAGCGCGTCCTCGACCAGACCCCCCTCTACGGCGGGCTCGGCCTGCTGCCCCTCTCCCTCGCCGTCGTCGTCACCGCCCCGCAGACCGGCCGCCTCATCCGCCGCCTCGGACTGCGCGCCACGATGACGCTCGGCTTCACGCTGCTCTTCGTCGGCATGCTCTGGCTGGCACTCGCGCTCGCCGCCGAGGGCACCTTCTTCTCCACCGTCCTCGCGCCGAGCCTCGTGCTGGGCGTCGCCCTGCCGCTCGTCATGGTCACCACCAACGTCGCCGCGACGGCCGACGCGGCGCCGGGCGAGACCGGGCTGGCCTCCGGACTCATCAACACCAGCCAGCAGTTCGGCTCCGTACTCGGCCTCGCCGTACTCGTCGCGGTCGCCACCGCCCGCACCGACGCGCTCGGCGCGACCGGCGCCGCCGCCGAGACCGCGGGCTTCAAGGCCGCCCTCCTCGTCGGCGCCGTCCTCGCCGCCTGCGCCGCGCTGCTCACCTTCCGGCTGCGCCTCCCCGCGCCAGCGTCCGCGCCCCCGCACCAGGACCGGGTCGGCGGCGCCCTGGAGTAGACCCAGGAGGAGGAGCGAGTGCGCAGGCGGGGCAGGGCCCGGTCGACGGTTCCTAGGGGGGATCACCCGACGGCGGGAAGCCCGTCCCGTGTTCCCACCACCCACCCGACCCACGCCCGAGGGGGGCACTTCCATGACGTTGTACGACCTTGTCGCGCCCGCGATCGAGGCGCGCAGCGAACCGCGCTACCGCATAGCCGGCATACGCGCGGCCGATCCGCTGGGCGCCGACGCGATACTCGCGGCCGTACCCGCGATGAACAGGGACGCCGACGTCCCCGCGCTCACCGTCGCCCTGCGCACGCTCGTCCCCGATCCCGACCGCACCGCCTCGCTGAGCGTGGTCGACGCGCTCGCCGCCGTACGCGACCTCGGTCTGCTCCTCGGCTCGCTGAAGCGGCACGGTGTCGAACCGCTCGCCGCCGTCCCCGAGGCCCTGCCCGTACTGGAGGAACTGGGCCACCGCACCGACATGGTGCCGCGCGACACCGTGCACCACTACACGACGTGGAATCCGCTCGGCGACCGCCAGCGCATGTACACCGGCGACAAGATGGAGGGGCACCTCCAGAACGCGGTACGGATGGTCTTCCCCGCGCTCGTCGCCGCGCTCGACTCCTGCACGGAGCTGGCGGGACTCGAACCGTACGACCCCCGCTTCGCCGCCACGCTCGACCGCACGGGGCAGCACGTCCAGGCCATGGTCGACTCCATCGACTTCACCGTCGCGCAGGTCACCCCCGAGTTCTTCGCGCGCGGGCTCCGCCCGTACTTCGAGGAGGTCGACGTCGCCGGCCGCGACTATCTGGGCCCGGCGGCGGCGCAGGTGCCGCTCTGGCTGGTCGATCTGACGCTGTGGCAGTGCGACCGGAGCAGTCCGGAGTACGACGCGTTCCTCGACGAGTCGGTGCTCTACAGCCTGCCGTCGTGGCGGGCCTTCCACGCGGCGCACCGGGGCACGACGTCCGCCGTGAGCAAGCTGTCCGCCGCGATCAGCTGGGAGTCGACGCCGCGGCTGCCGCCGGTGCTGGCCGCTTCGGCGATGGCGCTGGAGCGGGTGCTTCGGATACTCAAGACGTTCCGGGCCCGGCATATCGGCATCGCGCGCAAGGCGTACAGCGACGAACTGCGGCTGTACGACGCGGGAAGCGGGGGCGCGCCGATCGCGCTGCTGCGGTCGGTGCTGGATCTGACGCGGGACAACGAGACGCTGGTGCGGCACGCGAATGTGCGCATGCACGCGCCTGCGTCCGCGCCGGCGCCCATGTCCGCGCCCGTGTCCGCCACGTCACCGCTTCGCGAGAAGAGACTCACCCCATGACTCACATCATGATCGCGGGCGGCGGTATCGCCGGCCTCACCGCGGCCCTCTCCCTGCACGCAGCCGGCTTCGACCGGATCACCGTCGTGGAGGCCGCCCGGGAGATCCAGCCTCTCGGCGCCGGGCTGAACATCATGCCCAACGCCGTACGTGAACTCGACTCGCTCGGACTGCTCAGCCGTCTCGACGAGTGCGCCGTACGCACCGGTGAACTGCGCTACTACCACCGCGGCGGCGGGCTGATCTCCCGAGAGCCGCGCGGCCTGGCGGCCGGCTATCTGTGGCCGCAACTGTCCATCCACCGAGGTGACCTGCAACGGGTGCTCGCCGACGCGGTACGCGACCGGCTCGGCAGCGACGCGGTGGTCGCCGGGGTCCGGGTCGGCGGGCTGGAGACCTCCGCCGACGGCCGCGCGCGCGTGCTGCTCGCGCACCGCGACGGGCGGGGCCGGGGCGGTGGTGCCTCCATGGAGCCCGACGTACTGATCGGCGCGGACGGTATCCGCTCGGCGGTCCGGGCCGCGCTGAACCCGGACGAGGGCGAGCCGCCGTGGAACGGCATGCTCGTCTTCCGCGGTGTCTCGCGCGTTCCCGCGCACCGTGCGGGCACGTTCATGTTCATCGCGGGCGACGACCGGCAGAAGGCGGTGGTCTACCCGATGACGCACCCGATCGGAATCGGCGGGAGCGCCGGGCGGGACCGGCACGTCCTCGTCAACTGGGCGCTCGCGATGCCCGCGACGGACATCGTCGGGGCGGGGCGCGGCGACTGGAACCGCCCGGTGCCGGTCGCGAAGTTCGCGCACCACTACGAAGGCTGGGAGTTCGACGGCGTCAGCGTCCCCGAGGTCCTGGCGGCCGCGGACCGCGCCTTCGAGTACCCGATGGTGGACCGCGAACCGCTGGCGCGCTGGACCCACGGCCGTACGACCCTGATCGGCGACGCGGCCCACGCGATGTACCCGATCGGTTCGAACGGCGCGACGCAGTCGATCGTCGACGCGCGTGCGCTGGCGCACGCGCTGGCCACGCACCCCGACCGCGCGGAGGCGCTGACGGCATACGAGACGGAACGCCGCCCGGCCATGACGGAGCTGCAACTCGCCAACCGGCAACAGGGCCCCGAGGCCGTCATCACCCTGGCCCACGCCCGCGCCCCCGGAGGCTTCACCGACATCGCGGACGTGATCCCGCCGTCCGAACTGGCGGAGATAGCGTCGCGCTACGCGGCGACGGGCGCGTTCGACCCGAAAACGGTGAACGCGGGCTCCCCGTACGAGGTACCCGAGCCGGCTCGCGGCTGACGGGTCTGCCGGGGGAGGGGGCCGGGGGCATCGGCCCCTGGCCCCTGGCCTCGGCCGTCGGTCCCCTGACCCGACGCCGCAGGGCCGCTTCGGCCCCCGCCCTGGTCTCGCGGCCCCGGCCCCGGCCCCGGCCTTCGGCCGTCTTTGCCGCAGGCCGCCGCGGTCACGCCGCCAGTGCTGTGACCGGGAGCGTTGGCCGGGTTGCGCGGCTCGTGGGCCGCGCTCGTCCTCAATCGCCGGACGGGCTCATTTGAGCC
>NZ_JBHUUW010000066.1:0-43032 GCF_042670825.1 Streptomyces sp. NPDC057137
AATGTCCGCCGCGTCGCAGGCCCGCAGGTTCAAGGGGCCCGAGGAACTGGAGATCGTCGCCTTCGAGCGCGGCGACTTCGCCTCGTTCTCGGCGTGCGGCATTCCGTACTGGGTCGGCGGCGACGTCGGGCGGCGGGACGACCTCGTGGCCCGTACGCCCGAGGAGCACCGGGAGCGCGGGATCGATCTGCGGATGCGCACCGAGGCCCTGGAGATCGACACCGCGGGCCGGCGGGTCCGGGCCCGGGACCTGGACGCCGGGACCGAGTCGTGGACGGACTTCGACAAGCTGGTGATCGCCACCGGCGCGCGCCCGATCCGGCCCCCGCTGCCGGGCATCGACGCACCCGGCGTACACGGCGTACAGACCCTCGGCGACGGCCAGGCGCTGATCGAGACCCTGACCCGCACGGGCGACGGCGGACGCGCGGTCGTCGTGGGCGCGGGCTACATCGGCGTCGAGATGGCGGAGGCGCTGCTCAAGCGCGGGTACGAGGTCACTGTCCTGCACCGCGACGAGCAGCCGATGGCCACGTTGGACCCGGACATGGGCCGGCTGGTCCACGAGGCGATGGACGGCCTCGGCATCACCACCGTCGGGCGGGCCGCCGTCACGAAGATCCTCACCGGCGACGACGGCCGGGTCAGGGCGGTCGCCACCGACGACGCGGAGTATCCGGCGGACGTCGTCGTCCTCGGCATCGGCGTCCGCCCGGAGACGGCGCTCGCCGAGGCCGCCGGTCTGCCGCTCGGCCCGCACGGCGGGCTGCTCACCGACCTGTCGATGCGGGTACGCGGCCACGAGCACATCTGGGCGGGCGGCGACTGCGTGGAGGTGCTCGACCTGATCACAGGCACCACCCGCCACATCGCGCTGGGCACGCACGCCAACAAGCACGGCCAGATCATCGGCGCCAACGTGGGCGGCGACTACGGCACCTTCCCGGGCGTCGTCGGCACGGCCGTCAGCAAGGTGTGCGACCGGGAGATCGCCCGGACGGGGCTGCGCGAGAAGGACGCCCGCGCGGCGGGGCTCCAGTACGTCTCGGCGACCATCGAGTCCACCGGCACCGCCGGGTATCTGCCGGGCGCGCGGCTGATGACGGTGAAGATGCTCGCCGAGCGCCGTACGGGCCGGCTGCTCGGCGTGCAGATCGTCGGCGGCGAGGGCGCCGCGAAGCGGGTGGACATCGCGGCGGTCGCCCTCACGGCGCGGATGACGGTGGAACAGATGACGGCGCTGGACCTGGGCTACGCGCCGCCGTTCTCCCCGGTCTGGGACCCGGTCCTGGTGGCGGCCCGCAAGGCGACGGCGGCGGTCCGGAAGGCGGGCTGGTAGTCGGCCAGGTCCTAGCGGGCCGTCCGCGTGTGGACGTACTCCACCAGGCGGGTCAGCGAGTCCGGGTCCATGTTCGGCAGCACCCCGTGGCCGAGGTTGAAGATGTGCCCCTCCAACCCCTTGGCGGCGTCGAGGACTTCGTCGGCCTTCGTCTCCACGGCCCGCGTGGGGGCGAAGAGGACCGCAGGGTCGAGGTTGCCCTGGAGCGCCTTGCCGGGGCCGACGCGGCGGGCCGCCTCGTCCAGCGGTACGCGCCAGTCGACGCCGACGACGTCCGCGCCCGCCTCGCCCATGAGGCCGAGCAGTTCGCCCGTACCGACACCGAAGTGGATGCGCGGTACGCCGTATCCGGCGACCATGTCGAAGACCTTGGCGGACGCGGGCATCGCGGAGCGCCGGTAGTCGGCGGGGGCGAGCGCGCCCACCCAGGAGTCGAAGAGCTGCACGGCGCTGGCGCCCGCCTCGATCTGCACCTTGAGGAACGCGCCGGTGATCTCCGCGAGCCGGTCGAGCAGTTCGGCCCACAGCTCCGGGTCGCCGTACATCATGGCCTTGGTGTTCTCGTGGTTACGGGAGGGCCCGCCCTCCACGAGGTAGCTCGCGAGGGTGAACGGGGCGCCCGCGAAGCCGATCAGCGGGGTGGATCCCAGCTCCGCGGTGAGCATGCCCATCGCCTCGGTGACGTAGTGGACGTCGTCGGGCGTCAGGTCCCGCAGCTGCGCGAGGTCGGCGCGCGTGCGGATGGGATGCGCGACGACGGGGCCGACGCCCGGCTTGATGTCAAGGTCCACGCCGATGGCCTTGAGCGGGACGACGATGTCGCTGAAGTAGATCGCGGCGTCGACCCCGTGCCGGCGTACCGGCTGGAGCGTGATCTCGGTGACCAGATCCGGCCGCGTGCACGATTCCAGCATCGCCGTGCCCTCGCGCAGCTTGCGGTACTCGGGCAGCGAACGCCCCGCCTGCCGCATGAACCACACGGGGGTGTGCGGTACGGGCTCCCGCCTGCACGCCTTCATGAAGGCGGAGTCGCGGGTGGCGAGTGTCGCCGCTGTCGCTGCGGTCTTCGTCGGCTGGCCCGAGGGGCGGTCGTTGGCGCTCACGCCCAGAATCTTCGCATGTACACAGAAGCGGCCGCCCCGGGCAGGGTGTCCTTCACCGCACGGGACGCTCGTTCCGCCTACTCTTCCCCGCATGGCTGCGGCTCAGGGACAGTTTTCTGATCATTCCAACGGCGTCGGCGGTACGGGGGGTACGGAGGAGGACTCCGTCCCGTCCGCGTTCCGGCTGGCCGTCGAAGCTTTGCGGACGGCGCGGCTGCGCCCCGAGATGGAGATCGACCCGACCAAGCCGCCCCAGCGGCTCGCACCGCACGCGTACGCACTGGAGGCGGCGGTCGTCCAGGGGGACGACGACCTCGCCGACGGCAGACTCGTTCTGCTCCACGACCCGGACGGGCACGACGCCTGGCAGGGCACATTCCGGCTGGTGACGCTCGTACGGGCGGAGCTGGAGCCTGAGATGGCGGCGGACCCGCTGCTCCCGGAGGTCTGCTGGTCGTGGCTGACCGGGGCGCTGGAGGCACGTGGACTCTCCTACGGAGAGCCGAGCGGCACGGTCACGCGCGCGGGGTCGCACTACTTCGGCGGGCTCTCGGAGCGCCGCCCGGCGACCCAGATCGAGATCCGGGCGTCCTGGACACCGCGCGAGGGCATGGGCGGAGTCCCGGACGCGGCAACGCACTTGGCGGCCTGGTGCGATCTGCTGTGCCAGCTCGCGGGTCTGCCACCGGCGGCCCCGACGGGCCCGACGGAGCCGGGGGCGGGTGTGGTCTCGCTCCCCCAGCGCCGGGGGCCGCAGGCCCGCTAGGGGGTGTCTTGTCGATCAGGCCGGATCAGGGAGCGCCCGCCGCGCAGCGGCTGATGTCACGTTGGCGCGTGCGATCGCAAGGCGGAGGAGGGAGGCATGGCGGAGCCATGCCGACCGACGACAACGCGGCGGGCGTGCGTGCCAGGGACCGCGAGCCCGGCAAGATCGGCAAGACACCCCCTAGGCCCTGTCCGGCGGATGTTCGGGGGCCCGGAACGCCTGGCACGGCACCTCCCTGCGTTGTCGGAGTCGGCCAAGTACGGCCGGGCCATCCACAACGCCGATCCTCCGCCTTGCGATGCACCGCGCCAGCCGCCCCGGGCTGATCCCCGAAGATCCGCCGGACAGGACCCAGGACGGGCCCGGCCACCCGCCGAAATCGGCTCGCCGGCTATGGGCCCACTCGTAGGATGATCGATCGCGTATCCGAATTGCCCGAATTGTTACTCATCAATTCGTGATCATTCTCTAAAGGCGGGGACGGTTGCTGCCGAAGAGGTCAATGACCCTTCAAGCACGGTTCGCCCCCGGCTTCATCCCCGAGCCGGCCCGTCCCGCACCTTCCCAGGAGGCCTGGTGTCCGTTCTCCTCGAGCAGCCCGCAAGCCTGGTCGCCTACCGCCCGAACAAGCCGACGGCCATGGTCGTCGTGGCCGACCCTCGCGTCCGCTCCACCGTCACCCGCCACCTGTGGGCCCTTGGAGTACGTGACGTCATCGAGGCTTCGTCCATCGCGGAGGCGCGTCCCCGCGTCGGCAATCCACGCGACATCTGCGTTGCCGACGTCCACCTGCCCGACGGTTCCGGGCTGACCCTGCTGTCCGAGACCCGGGCAGCAGGCTGGCCCAACGGCCTCGCCCTCTCCGCCGCCGACGACATCGGCGCGGTGCGCAACGCCCTCGCGGGCGGAGTCAAGGGCTACGTCGTGACCGGTACCCGTACGAACATCGGCCACCCCGGCCGCCCCGGCGCCGCACCCATCGGCGCGGGACCCCGCATGCACCGCCGTCCCCCGGGTTCCCCGAGCCACCCGGGCGGCTACCGCGAGCTCTCCGGCCGTGAGGTCGAGGTGCTCAGACTGGTCGCCGAAGGCCAGTCGAACAAGGCGATCGGCGTCTCCATGGGCCTGTCGGCCCTGACCGTCAAGAGCCACCTCGCCCGTATCGCGCGCAAGCTCGGCACGGGTGACCGGGCCGGAATGGTCGCCGTGGCCCTCCGTACCGGAATCATTCACTGACCGGTTTCACCCTCCCCACCGGCCGCATCGCCCGCCGACGGAACGTTCCGTCGGCGGGCGGCGTCCGTTCACAGATACCCTTGACACGTGACCGACGCCCAAGACACCGCAGCAGACCCACCACTGCGAACCACCGGGGGCGCTCCCCCGGACGACGTCGAATCGGCGCCGATCCCTTTGTTGGAGCCTCGCGAAGGCATTCCGCCGGTGGTCGCCACCGAAGAAGCGCTCGCCGAGGTGATCGCTGCCTTCGCCGCGGGCACCGGCCCGCTGGCCGTCGACGCCGAACGCGCGTCCGGCTACCGGTACGGGCAGAGCGCCTATCTCGTACAGCTGCGCCGCGAAGGCGCGGGCACCGCGCTCATCGATCCCGTCGGCTGCCCCGACCTCTCCGCCCTCGGCGACGTCCTCGCCGACACGGAGTGGATCCTGCACGCCGCCACCCAGGACCTTCCGTGTCTCAGGGAAATAGGCATGCGCCCCACGCGGCTGTTCGACACCGAGCTGGCGGGCCGGCTCGCGGGCTTCCCGCGCGTCGGCCTCGGCGCGATGGTCGAGAACGTCCTCGGGTTCGCCCTGGAGAAGGGCCACTCCGCCGTCGACTGGTCCACCAGGCCGCTCCCCGAGCCGTGGCTGCGGTACGCGGCGCTGGACGTGGAGCTGCTGGTCGATCTGCGGAACGCGCTGGAGAAGGAGCTGGACCGGCAGAACAAGCTGGACTGGGCCTGGCAGGAGTTCGACGCGATCGCCTCCGCGCCGCCGCCTCCGCCGCGCAAGGACCCGTGGCGCCGTACGTCCGGCATGCACAAGGTCCGGCGGCGCCGGCAGATGGCCGTCGTACGGGAGCTGTGGAACACCCGCGACCAGGCCGCGCAGCGACGCGACGTCTCCCCCGGCAAGGTCCTCAGCGACGGCGCGATCATCGAGGCGGCGCTCGCGCTGCCGCTGAACGTGCACGCCCTCACCGCGCTGCCCGGCTTCGGGCACCGGATGGGGCGGCGCCAGCTCGATCAGTGGCAGACGGCGATCGACCGGGCGAAGGCGCTGCCCGACACGGAGCTGCCGCAGCCGGGCCAGCCGCTGAACGGTCCGCCGCCGCCGCGCTCGTGGGCGGACAAGGACCCGGAGGCGGCGGCCCGCCTCTCGGCCGCCCGCGCCTCGGTGACGGCGCTCGCGGAGCGGCTGAACATGCCGCAGGAGAACCTGATCACGCCGGACACGGTGCGGCGGGTCTGCTGGGAGCCGCCGGCGGAGCGGAGCGTGGAGGCGGTCTCGGAGGCGCTGGCCGCGCATGGCGCGCGGCGGTGGCAGGTGGAACAGGTGGCGCCGCTGTTGGCGCGGGCGCTGGGGGCGACGGCGTCCACGGGCTGACCGGGTTGGTCTTGTGCCGGGTCCGCCCGGCGGCCGGTTTCGTCCTCAAGCGCCGGACGGGCTGGGGTGGTTGCGGTGGTGGCCGGGTGCCGCTCCGGGGTCATGCCCGGACGGCATGATTTACGCCGCGTGCCCCATTCGTTGGACCCGAGGGAACCGGGCTTCCCACGCGGCACAAATCAGCCTGAGTGTCCGGACACGACCCCTGCGCGTCCCCCTTCCCTCGCGCAGACCGGCGGTAGGTGTGAACGGCGCCACGTGGCGGCGTGAGGGGGGCGGGGTCGCAGGAGGGGTGTGTTCGGACACTCAGGCTGATTTGTGGCGCGTGAAAATGCTGGTTCCCTCGGGTCCAACGAGCCGTGCACGCGCCGTAAATCATGCCGTCCGGACATATCCCTCCGGAGGGCCCGAACCCCGACCCCCGGCAACGAAACAGCAACCACCGTGACGCGCCTAACATCCCCCGGTTACCCGCAAGTAGCATAGGATCCAAGCAAGCGTGCCCGCAGAGCCCCCGCACCCTGGAGGAGAGCCATCGTGCCTCGTACCGTCAGGGATGTCGTCTTCGTCGACGGCGTCCGCACCCCGTTCGGCAAGGCGGGCCCGAAGGGCATCTACCACGAGACCCGGGCCGACGACCTCGTCGTGAAGGCGATCCGGGAGCTGCTGCGGCGCAATCCGGACCTCGACCCCGCGAAGATCGACGAGGTCGCCATCGCCGCGACCACGCAGATCGGTGACCAGGGCCTGACCATCGGCCGTACCGCCGGCATCCTCGCCGGGCTGCCGCAGTCCGTCCCCGGCTACTCGATCGACCGCATGTGCGCCGGCGCGATGACCGCCGTGACGACCACCGCCGGCTCCATCGCCTTCGGCGCGTACGACGTGGTCGTCGCCGGCGGTGTCGAGCACATGGGCCGCCACCCGATGGGCGAGGGCGT
Organism: Streptomyces sp. NPDC057137; assembly: GCF_042670825.1. NCBI lineage: Bacteria > Bacillati > Actinomycetota > Actinomycetes > Kitasatosporales > Streptomycetaceae > Streptomyces > Streptomyces sp. NPDC057137. The sequence goes on from NZ_JBHUUW010000066.1 coordinate 6,757, forward strand.
CGACCCGAACCCGCGGTTCGTCTCGGAGAAGCTCGTCGACGAGTCGGCCCTCTTCATGGGCATGACCGCGGAGAACCTGCACGACCGCTTCCCGCACATCACCAAGCAGCGCGCCGACGAGTACGCCGTGCGCTCGCAGGAGAAGGCCGCGAAGGCCTACGCGAACGGCAAGATCCAGCAGGACCTCGTGCCGGTCTCGGTGCGCCGCACCAACCCCGAGGGCGGTGAGACGGGCTGGGGCCTGGCCACCGAGGACGAGCCCATGCGCCCCGGGACGACGCTGGAGTCCCTGGCCGGTCTCAAGACCCCGTTCCGCCCGCACGGCCGTGTCACGGCCGGCAACGCGGCGGGTCTGAACGACGGCGCCACCGCCTCGCTGATCGCCTCCGAGGAGTTCGCGCGTGAGGCCGGGCTGCCGGTCAGGATGCGCCTGGTGAGTTACGCGTACGTGGGTGTCGAGCCGGAGGTCATGGGCTTCGGCCCGATCCCGGCGACCGAGAAGGCCCTCGCCAAGGCCGGTCTGTCGATCGACGACATCGGCCTCTTCGAGATCAACGAGGCCTTCGCCGTACAGGTGCTGGCCTTCCTCGACCACTACGGCATCGCCGACGACGACCCGCGCGTCAACCAGTACGGCGGCGCCATCGCGTACGGCCACCCGCTCGCGTCCTCCGGTGTACGGCTGATGACGCAGCTGGCCCGGCAGTTCGAGGAGCAGCCGCACGTCCGCTACGGCATCACCACCATGTGCGTCGGCTTCGGCATGGGCGCGACGGTCGTCTGGGAGAACCCGCACTTCGACGGAGGAAACAAGTGAGCACCGCTGAACTCCTGAAGGGCGCGGCCGAGCTGTTCCCGGGCGAGGTCGTCACCCAGGCGCACGTACGCCACCTCGAACTCCCCGGCGGCGTGGGCACGTTCGCGCTCATCACGCTGGACAACGGCCTGGACCACACGAAGCCGACGACGTTCGGACCGCAGTCGCTGGCCAATGTCGACGCCGCGATCGACCAGGTCGAGGCCGAGGCCGCCGAGGGAAAGATCGTCGGTGTCGGTGTCACCGGCAAGCCGTTCATCTTCGCCGTCGGCGCCGACCTCAAGGGTGTCGAGCTGCTGAAGCGGCACGAGGACGCGCTGGCCATCGGCAAGGGCGGCCACGACGTCTTCAAGAGGCTCGCGGCCATCGCCGTACCGACGTTCGCGTACTACAACGGCGCCGCGATGGGCGGTGGCGTCGAGATCGGGCTGCACTGCTCGTACCGCACCGTCTCCGCCGCGCTGCCCGCCTTCTCGCTGCCCGAGGTCTTCCTCGGTCTCGTCCCCGGCTGGGGCGGCTGCGCGCTGCTGCCGAACCTGATCGGCGCCGACCGCGCGGTCACGGTGATCATCGAGAACTCGCTCAACCAGAACAAGCAGCTCAAGGGCGCGCAGGTCTATGAACTGGGCATCGCCGACGCCCTGTTCGAGGGCGCGGACTTCCTGGAGCAGTCGCTGCTGTGGACCGCGTCGGTCCTGAGCGGCGAGCTGAAGGTGGAGCGTCCGGAGATCGACCGGGGCGACGCGTGGGACCAGGCCGTCGCGCGCGGCAGGTTCGTCGCGGACTCCAAGGTGCACGGCGCGGCCCCCGCCGCGTACCGCGCGCTCGACATCATCGCCGCCGCCAAGGACGGTGACCTCCAGGCGGGTTACGACGCCGAGGACACCGCGCTCGCCGACCTGATCATGGGCGGTGAACTGCGTTCCGGGATCTACGCGTTCAATCTCGTGCAGCGGCGCGCCAAGCGCCCGGCGGGCGCGCCCGACAAGTCGCTGGCGCGGCCCGTCACCAAGGTCGGTGTCGTCGGAGCGGGCCTGATGGCCTCGCAGTTGGCGCTGCTCTTCCTGCGCAGGCTCGAAGTCCCCGTCGTCCTCACGGACATCGACCAGGAGCGGATCGACAAGGGTGTGGGCTATGTCCACGCCGAGATCGACAAGCTGCTCGGCAAGGGCCGGATCAACCAGGACAAGGCCAACCGCTACAAGGGCCTGGTCACCGGAGTCCTGGACAAGGCCGACGGTTTCGCCGACGCCGACTTCGTCATCGAGGCCGTCTTCGAGGAGATGGGCGTCAAGCAGCAGGTGTTCGCGGAGGTCGAGGCGGTCGCCCCGGCGCACGCGATCCTCGCCACCAACACCTCGTCGCTGTCGGTGTCCGAGATGGCGTCGAAGCTGAAGAACCCGGAGCGGGTCGTCGGCTTCCACTTCTTCAACCCGGTGGCGATCCTGCCGCTGCTGGAGATCGTGCGCGGCGAGCGGACGGACGACGCGTCGCTCGCGACGGCGTTCGGTGTCGCGAAGAAGCTCAGGAAGAGCGCGGTGCTGGTGAAGGACGCCCCGGCGTTCGTCGTCAACCGCATCCTGACCCGCTTCATGGGCGAGATCCAGAACGTCATCGACGAGGGCACCCCGGTCGCCGTCGCCGAGAGGGCCGTCGAGCCGCTGGGTCTGCCGATGTCGCCGCTGGTCCTGCTGGAGCTGGTCGGTCCCGCGATCGGTCTGCATGTCTCCGAGACCCTCAACCGGGCCTTCCCGGACCGCTTCACGGTCTCGCAGAACCTGGCGGCGGTCGTCAAGGCGGGCAAGCGGGGCTTCTACGTGTACGACTCCGGCAAGCCGGAGTTGGACCCCGAGGTCGTGGCGCTGCTCAAGCAGGGCGACACGGTGCTGACGGAGGAGCAGACCCGGGCGCGCGTGCTCGACGCGGTGGCGCAGGAGATCGGTCTGATGCTGGACGAGGGCGTCGTCGCCGAGGCCCAGGACATCGACCTCTGCCTGATCACGGGCGCGGGCTGGCCGTTCCATCTGGGTGGCATCACGCCGTACCTGGACCGGGAGGGCGTCTCGGAGCGGGTGAACGGGAAGAAGTTCCTGGAGGCGGGCGTGGCGAGCGTCCCGGCGTAACGCTTGTTCGGCGGACCACCGGGCGGGAGCCCGGTGGTCCGGGGTTGGTGTCCGGGCGGGTTGCGGTTTCGTTGCCGGGGGCGGGGTTCGGGGTCTCCGGAGGGGTATGTCCGGACGGCATGACTTACGCCGCGTGCAACGCTCGTTGGACCCGACGACCCGGCTTGTTCACGCGACACAAGTCAGCCTGAGTGTCCGAACACACCCCTCCTGCGACCCCGCCCCCCTCACGCCGTCACGTGGCGCTGTTCAACCCCCACTCCCGCCCGCGGGTTGGAAGGGGGACGCGCAGGGGTCGTGGCCGGACACTCAGGCTGATTTGTGCCGCGTGAAAAGCCCGGTTCCCTCGGGTCCAACGAACGGGGCACGCGGCGTAAATCACGCCGTCCGGGCATGACCCCGGAGCGGCACCCGGCCACCACCGCAACCCACCCAGCCCGTCCGGCGCTTGAGGACAACGACCACCGGGCGGCACCGGCAAACAAACCCCCGCCCCCTCAGACCCGCGCCCACGCCTCCAACGCCAGCCCCGGCTCCGCCTTCTGACGGGCCACCCGCAGGCCGCCGTCCGTGGCGATGGCGGCCATCACCACCCTGCCCTGCCCGTCCAGCGCCAGCGCAGGCGCGCCCACGCACTGTTCGCCGGTCGGGGTCCAGGTGACGCCCGCCGCCTCGTCCTCCGTCGGGTAGGCGGCGAGCAAGGGCCGTCCGTCGAGGCCGCGTTGGGCCAGGATCGTGCAGTCGTGGCCGTCCACGGGGGTACGGAGCAGGGCGATCGGGCCGGTGCCCGGACCGCCCAGCGGGGCGGTCTCACCCGTGTCGAGACGCCAGGCGTGCACCGTACGGTCGTCGGTGTCGCGCCAGTAGTGCGTGAGGCGGTCGCCGCCGGTGCGCTCCGAGGTGAGGGTGCCGGGGGCGACGCGTGCCGCGAAGCTTTTCAGGTCGCGCTCGGCCTTCACCGCCACCTTCGGCTGCCGCCAGCGCATCACCGCGTCGTCGGTCGGGCCCAGGACCTCGATCAGACCGTCCTCGCCCACGACGGCCGCGGCCTCGCCCGTCATCCGGGACCCCTTGAGGTCCGCCCACCCGACCCACGCTCCGGTGGGTTTCTGGATCCGGGCCGACAGGCCGCGGCCCGCGTTGCGGGCGAACAGGTGCAGCGAGCCGTTGGGGTCGATCACCGCCGAGGGCAGACCGAGCAGGCCGCCTCTGGCGAGGTCCTTCGGGTACGGCGTACTGAGCGGCTGCCAGTCCCGCAGCGGGCGGCCGGTCTGGAACTGCACGGCGTACACGACGTCCGTCCGGATCTGCCCCTCGGCGGCCGGTTTGCGGCGCAGGCCCACCAGGTGGACGTAGCCCTCGGAGCCGCTGGCGATGGACAGGTACGGCAACAGGCCCGGGGCCGGGAGGAGTTCGGGGCCCGACCAGCGTGGTCCGCCGAGCCGGTCCTCCGTCCACCGCAGCACGCCGCCCTCGGTGGGCGCGTACGCGGTGAGCCTGCCGTCCTTGCCGCGCACCAGCCAGCCGGTGGTCGCGGGCAGTGTGCCGTCGGCCGTGGGAACGGGGACGGACTCAGCCGGGCGGCCGCCGATGTCCGGGGCCTCGCCGGGGCCCCGACCGGATCGTTTCGACGTCCGTGCGGACCGCAGTGCCATGACCCACTGCCACCTTCCCAGCGCATGAAATTTCCCCGACGATAGCATTCGCGGGCGAACGGGAACCGTACCGCCCCGGGCGGTTGTGGCACGCTCCTGAAGTGCGGATTCTACTGATTGTCGACGGGGCGAACGTGGTCGGTTCGGTGCCCGACGGATGGTGGCGCGACCGGCGCGCGGCGGCCGAGCGGCTGCGGGACCACCTGGTGCCCCTCGCCGGGGACGGGCTGCCCGACGCGGGGATTCCCGGGCCGTTGGAGCTGGTGCTGGTCGTGGAGGGCCAGGCGCGGGGCATCGAGTCCGTGCCGGGTGTACGGGTGGAGTCGGCGCCCGGCAGTGGCGACGACCTGATCGCGGAACTGGCCGCGGGCGCGGACGGGCGCCCCTGTGTCGTCGTCACCGCCGACCGGGAGCTGCGGCGCCGGGTCGAGGCGTACGGGGCGCGATGCGTCGGGCCCCGGACGGTGCGTCAGCTCCCGGAGGAGCGTACGTAGAGGACGGTGCCCTCGACGGTCCCGGGAAGCGGCTCGTACTGACCGGCCAGCAACCGCCGTAGCGTCGGGAGCCGTTCGGGGCCGTAGGGCTTGCCGCGTGAGTCGTCGACGATCAGCGTGGGCGGTCGCGCCCGCATCTCCTCGGCGAAGACCCGCCAGGCGCCCGGCACTCCGTATGCCTCGCCGACCTGCGGGCCGTCCCTGCCGCCGCTGAAGTTGGTGAGGAGCCCGGCGGTCAGATAGCGGCTGGCGGGGGCGCGGTCGGCGAGGCGGTACGTCTGCGGGTGTATGCCCCACACGAGGACCCGGTCGGTGGGGGCGCTGTGTTCCCGTACGGCGGTGGCGACACGTTCGGCGTGGACGAGTTCCGAGCGGGGGGCGAAGACCGCCCAGAGCACGAAGAGCGCGCAGACCCACGCCGGCACCGACAGGACGGATCTGAGCCGTTCCTGGCGCAGCGACCGCAGGGCGGCCGTCGCCAACAGGGCGATGGGCGGCAGGAGTTGCAGGAAGTAATGGCCGTAGAAGTGGAATCCGACGGTGACGGCCCCGGCGGAGGCGGCGAACCAGACCCAGAGGTCGGTGAGGGGTCTCCCGGCCGGTCGGTGGGTGGTCCGCAGGGCCCTGGCGACCGGCGGGACGATGCCGACGCAGCAGAGGCAGAGGATCAGGCTGTTCACGAACGCCCGGATGAGGACGTGGAGTTCGGAGCCGGTGAGGGAGAAGGCGTACGCCCCCGATCCGGTGACCGTCCAGAAGAGGAAGCCCGCCGGGTCGGTCAGGAGCGCGGCGGCGGCGACCGGGACGGCGAAGCCGGCCGCCGTACGGAGCAGTGCCGGCCGCACTGCGGGGCCGGGTCCGCAGGCCCGCCAGAGCAGCCACAGCACCGGGACGAGGACCACGCCGCCGGTCTGCTTGGTGAGGAACGCCCCGGCGACGGCGACTCCGGCGGCGCCCCAGCGGCCCCGGTCGGCGCAGACGACGGCCGCCGCCGTGAAGGGCAGTATGACGACCTCGAAGGTGAGGGCCTGGGTGTCCTGCGGGATGAACCCGACGGAGATCAGCAGGAAGAGCACCCCGGCCGTGGCACCGGACCGGTCGCCCCAGCGGCGCCGGGCGAACGCCGCGAGCAGGGTGGCCGTGCCGAACTGGGCGGCGACCGCGAGGAGTTTCATCGCCTGGACGGATCCGTCGCCGAAGAGCGTGAACGCCGCCTCGTACAGCCAGGGCAGCAGGGGCGGCTTGCGGTCGACGACGGTCTCGTACAACTCCCCGCCGTTCGCCAGTATCCGGGCCTGCACGGCGAGATAGCCCTCGTCGGGGCTCCAGAAGGGGTGCAGGAAGGACGGGAGTCTGATGGCGAGGGCGACGGCGGCCAGGACGGGCAGCAGTCTTCGCCAGAAGCCGTACGCGGGCGTACGGCTCGGCTGCCGCTGGGGGTGGTGCGGCCTCGCGGGTGCGAGGCGTGGCGCGGTGGACGGCGACTCGACGGACATACGTGACTTTCGTGCGGTGGTGGTGACTGAGGCGGCGTCAGCCGGACTTGCCCAGGCGGCTGTTGCCCCGCCCGTAGGCGAAGTACACGACGACGCCGATGGCCATCCAGATACCGAAACGCAGCCAGGTCTCGGCCGGCAGGTTGAGCATCAGCCACAGCGAGGCGAGCACGGACACGGCCGGCAGCCACGGCACCAGCGGGGTACGGAAGGACCTCGGCAGATCGGGGCGCGTACGGCGCAGGATGACCACGCCGATCGCGACGACGACGAAGGCGAAGAGCGTGCCGATGTTCACCAGCGAGGCCAGTTCCTCGATGCTGGTGAAGCCCGCGACGATCGCGATGATCACACCGAGCAGTACCGTCGAGCGGTACGGGGTGCGGAATCTGGGGTGGACGTGGGAGAAGATCCGCGGGAGCAGCCCGTCACGGCTCATCGCGAAGAACACCCGGGTCTGGCCGAGCAGCAGGATCATGCACACGGTGGTGAGGCCGACGGCGGCGCCGAAGCTGATGACACCCGAGTAGAACGGATGCCCGGTGGCCTTGAAGGCGTCGGCGAGCGGTGCGTCCACAGTCAGTTGAGTGTATTTCTGCATGCCGGTGACGACGATCGACACGGCGACGTAGAGCACGGTGCAGATGATCAGTGAGCCGAGGATGCCGCGCGGCATGTCGCGCTGCGGCACCTTCGTCTCCTCGGCGGCCGTGGCGACGATGTCGAAGCCGATGAAGGCGAAGAAGACGACGGAGGCGGCGGTGAAGATGCCCATGACGCCGAAGTTGGTGGGCGTGTAGCCGAACATGATCTGGATGAGCGGCGAGTCGAGGCTGGTGCCCGAGGACTGCGGCTGGGCCTTGGGGATGAACGGCGAGTAGTTCTTGGAGTCGATGAAGAACGAGCCGGCGATGATGACGATCAGGACGACCACCAGCTTGATGGCCACGACGACCGCGGTGACGCGGGCGGAGAGCTTCATTCCGAGGACCAGGATCCCGGTCAGCAGGAGGACGAGGAGAAAGGCCAACAGGTTGAAGCCGAAGCCCTCTTCCTCGCTGGTGCCCGCGAGGGCTTGGGGCATGTGCCAGCCCGCGTTGTCGAGCAGCGACTGCACATAGCCGGACCAGCCGACGGCCACCACGGCGGTGGCCAGGGCGAATTCGAGGACCAGGTCCCAGCCGATGATCCAGGCGGGCAGTTCGCCGAGTGAGGCGTAGCTGAAGGTGTACGCGGATCCGGCCACCGGCACGGTCGACGCGAACTCCGCGTAGCAGACGGCCGCGAGGGCGCAGACGATGCCGGCGGCGACGAAGGCGAGGGCGGTGGCGGGGCCCGCGTTGTCCTTGGCGACGGCGCCGGTGAGGACGAAGATGCCGGTGCCGATGATGACACCGACACCGAAGACCGTCAGATCGAGCGCGGAGAGCGACTTCCTGAGCGCGTGCTCCGGCTCTTCGGTGTCCAGGATGGACTGTTCGACGGTTTTCGTGCGGAACAGCGAATTCCTGCCGCGTTCCGTGTCGTGCTGGGTGCTCACCGGCGTACCTCCGAGTGCGTGGTTGCCGCCATGATCGAGAGGTGCTCGGCGGCGCCGGTGCCCGGAAGCGTTTATTTCACACGGATGGGCCGGTCGGACCACCCGTACAGGGAGTCCGACCGGCCCGTCCGACGATGTGCGCGGTCGTGTTCGCGGACGCGTCGTGTTCGGTCGCGTTCGCGGTCGCGGCTGCGTCAGTCGCGCGCGACCTCCTCGGCCGACGGCTCGCCGGCCATGCGGCCGTCGATCCGCGACACGAGGCCGGTGACCTGGCGCGCGATGTCGGGGGCCGTCAGACCGATCTCGGCCAGCAACTCCTTGCGCGACGCGTGGTCGAGGAAGCGGGCCGGGATGCCGAAGTCCCGCAGCGGGGTGTCGACACCGGCGTCCCGCAGGGACTGGGCGACGGCCGAACCGACGCCGCCCGCACGGCTGTTGTCCTCGACGGTGACGACGACCCGGTGCTGCTCGGCGAGCGGCGCGAGCGCCTCGTCGACGGGCTTGACCCAGCGCGGGTCGACCACGGTCGTCGAAATGCCCTGCTTGTCGAGGAGATCGGCGATGTCCAGACACATCGGGGCGAGCGCGCCGACCGAGACGAGCAGGACGTCCGCCGTGCCCTCGGCCGGCCTGCGCAGCACGTCCATGCCGCCGACCTTGCCCACGGCGGCGACAGCGGGGCCGACCGCGCCCTTGGAGAAGCGCACCACGGTCGGGGCGTCCTCGACCTCGACGGCCTCGCGGAGCTGCGCCCGCACCTGGTCGGCGTCGCGCGGGGCGGCGATCCGCAGGTTGGGCACGCACTGGAGGATCGACATGTCCCACATACCGTTGTGGGAGGCGCCGTCGGTGCCGGTGATTCCGGCGCGGTCGAGTACGAACGTGACTCCGCAGTTGTGCAGGGCGACGTCCATCAGGACCTGGTCGAAGGCGCGGTTGAGGAACGTCGCGTACACGGCGAAGACGGGGTGCAGTCCGCCGGTGGCCAGGCCGGCCGCCGACACCGCCCCGTGCTGCTCGGCGATGCCCACGTCGTACACCCGGTCCGGGAACGCCTTCGCGAACTTCTCCAGGCCGACCGGCTGGAGCATCGCGGCCGTGATGGCGACGATGTCGGGGCGCTCGTTGCCGAGTTTGACCATCTCCTCGCCGAACACCGAGGTCCAGTCGACGCCGGAGCTGGCGATCGGCAGGCCGGTGTCGGGGTGGATCTTGCCGACGGCGTGGAAGCGGTCCGCCTCGTCCTGGAGCGCGGGCTGGTAGCCGCGGCCCTTCTCGGTGAGGCAGTGGATGATGACGGGGCCGCCGAAGCGCTTGGCGCGCTGGAGGGCCGACTCCATCGCCTCCAGGTCGTGGCCGTCGATCGGGCCGACGTACTTCAGGCCGAGGTCCTCGAACATGCCCTGGGGGGCGATGAAGTCCTTGAGGCCCTTCTTCGCGCCGTGCAGCGTCTCGTAGAGCGGCCGGCCGAGGACCGGGGTGCGCTCCAGGATGTCCTTGCCGCGGGCCAGGAAGCGCTCGTAGCCGTCGGTGGTCCGCAGGGTCGCGAGATGGTTCGCGAGGCCGCCGATGGTGGGCGCGTAGGAGCGCTCGTTGTCGTTGACGACGATGACGAGCGGGCGGTCCTTGGCGGCGGCGATGTTGTTCAGCGCCTCCCAGGCCATGCCGCCGGTGAGCGCGCCGTCGCCGATGACGGCGACCACGTGGTCCTCGCGGCCCAGGACCTGATTGGCCTTGGCGAGGCCGTCGGCCCAGCCGAGGACCGTCGAGGCGTGCGAGTTCTCGATGATGTCGTGCTCGGACTCGGCCCTGGACGGGTAGCCGGACAGGCCGCCCTTGCTCTTGAGCTTCGTGAAGTCCTGACGTCCCGTGAGCAGCTTGTGCACGTAGGACTGGTGGCCGGTGTCGAAGAGGACCTTGTCCCTGGGCGAGTCGAAGACCCGGTGCAGGGCGATCGTCAGCTCGACGACCCCGAGGTTGGGACCGAGGTGTCCGCCGGTCTTGGAGACGGCGTCGACGAGGAAGGACCGGATCTCACTCGCGAGCCGGTCCAGCTGCTCGGGGCCGAGGCGGTCCAGATCACGCGGGCCCTTGATCCGGGTCAGCAGGTCCCATCCGTCGCCCACCGCCGCCTCGGGCGGTCGTGCTGCGCGCGGCTGTGTCACCGTGCCTCCTTGGCGTTGACTGATCTGGCATCCGGTCCGCCGAGTCTAATGTTCCCGTCACGCCGGGCGTCATCGGGCAGCGCGTGAATCACCGTACGATCATTTGTGCGCATGTCAGACGTACGCCCCCCGGACGCCCCCGGAAAGCGCCGCCCGAACGCGGGCGTGCCCGGCACCGGGATCCGGTACCGGGCACGCCGTACGACGACGGCTGTCAGGCGCGACCAGCGGTCTTCTGGGTCTTCCGGGTGACGGCGTCGATGACGACCGTGGCGAGAAGCACACCACCGGTGATCATGTACTGGATCGGCGAGGCGATGCCCTGGAGGGCGAGCCCGTACTGGATCGACGTGATGACAAGCACACCGAGCAGCGCGTTCCAGGTACGGCCCCGGCCGCCGAAGAGGCTGGTGCCGCCGATGACGGCCGCGGCGATGGCGTTCATCAGCAGCTCACCGGCGCCGGCGCCCTGGTTGGCGGAGGTGATCTTCGAGGCGATGAAGAGACCGCCGATCGCGGCGAAGGTGCCCGCGATGGAGAAGACCGCGATCCGGACGCCGATGACGCTGATACCGGCACGGCGGGAGGCCTCGACGCTGCCGCCGAGTGCGAAGATCTTGCGGCCGAAGCTGGTGCGGCGGAGCACGAAGTCCGTCAGTACCAGCACGATCAGGAAGATCAGTACGGCCAGGGGCAGGCCCTTGTTCTGGTTGAACATGATCGCCGCTGCGAAGGCCAGGACGGCGAGCAGCGCCGTACGGACGATGATCTCGCTCAGCGGGCGGGACGGGACACCGGCGGCGGCCCGGCGGCGGTTGTCGAAGAACGCCGACAGGAAGTAGCCGGCCACCGCGATCACCGCGAGCCCGTAGGCGGCGGCGACGTCGGAGAAGTAGTAGCCGGTCAGGTTGGCGACCAGGCCGTCGGGGTCGAGGTTGATCGTGCCGTCGTCGCCGAGGATCTGGAGCATGAAGCCGTTCCAGAACAGCAGACCGGCCAGGGTCACGGCGAACGCGGGAACGCCGACACGGGCGAAGAAGAAGCCGTGGATGGCGCCCGCGACGGCGCCGGTCAGGATGGCGATGATCAGCGCCAGCCACTCCGCCATGCCGTGGGTGACGGCGAGGACCGCGAAGGCGGCACCCGCCACACCGCTGACCGAGCCGACCGACAGGTCGATCTCGCCGAGCAGCAGGACGAAGACGATGCCGACCGCGATCATGCCGGTGCCGACCATGGCGACCGCGATGTTGGAGAGGTTGCCCGCGGTGAGGAAGTTCGAGTTCAGGCTGGCGAAGATCGCCCAGATGATGATCAGGCCGATGACGACCGGTATGGATCCGAGGTCACCGCCGCGCATCTTGCGCTTGAACTCCGACAGGTAGCCGGCGAAGCCCTGTTCGCGGACGAGCAGCCGGGGGTCCACCGCTACCGTGCTCGCGCCGGCCGCCGGGGCGGGCGCGTCGTCGGCGGTGCTGACGGGGGCGGAGGTCTTGTCGATGCTCACTTCTTAACCTCCACGTTGCGCGCCGCGCGTCGGGTCACGGCGTTGTCCGTGGCTCCGGTGATCGCGGAGATGATGTCTTCCTGCGAGGTGGTGGCGACGTCGAAGAAGCCGTTGTTACGGCCCAGCCTGAGCACGGCGACCTTGTCGGCGACCGCGCGGACGTCCTCCATGTTGTGGCTGACGAGGATCACGGCGTAACCGCGTTCACGCAGCCGCTCGACCAGGTCGAGGACCTGGGCGGTCTGCTCCACGCCGAGGGCCGCGGTGGGCTCGTCGAGGATCACCAGCTTGGGCTCGCCGAGCATGGACCGGGCGATGGCCACGGTCTGGCGCTGGCCGCCGGAGAGCGAGGCGATCGGGATACGCACGCTGGGGATACGGATCGACAGGGTGTTGAGCAGCTCGCGGGCGCGGCGCTCCATCTCGACCTCGTTGAGGACGCCCCAGGAACGGAGCTCCCGGCCGAGGTACAGATTGCCCACGACGTCGAGGTTGTCGCACAGCGCGAGGTCCTGGTAGACCGTCGCGACACCGAGTGCCTGGGCGTCGTGCGGTTTGTTGATCGCGACCGACCCGCCCTCCCACTCGATGACGCCGTCATCGATGGGGTGGACTCCGGCGATCGTCTTGACGAGCGTCGATTTACCGGCACCGTTGTCGCCCACGAGGGCGACGACCTGTCCGGCATGGACCTCAAGCTCTACGTCGGTGAGCGCCTGCACCGCACCGAACCGCTTGGAGACCCCTCGCAACGCCAGCACGGGCGTAGCGGTCACTTGAACCATCTCCTTCGCCGCCTGACCGGCGGGGATACCGCGCCCGGGGGTGTTGGGCGCGGGGTCGAGCAGAAGAGAGAAATACGGCGACACACGAAAAGCCGTGAAGTGGTCCGTCCGGCGCCCCGCCCGATAGCGGGACAGTTGAGGGCGGGGCGCCGGACAGGCTTCAGGGCGGGTTTCCGCGGTCTGACGTGTCGGCTACTTGACGCCGAGGGTGTCGCACTTGGCCTTGAACTTCGCGGTGCAGATCTCGTCGACGGTGTAGATGCCGTCCTTGATCACCGTGTCGTTGATGTTGTCCTTGGTCAGCGAGACGACCGGGACGAGGACCGACGGGATGCCCTTGGTGGTGGCACTGTCGAGCTTCGTCTTGGCGATGGAGTCCAGGGACTCGCCCTTGGCGACCGCGACGGCCATCTCGGCGGCGATGGCACCCTCGGTCGGGTACGGCTTGTAGACGCTCATGAACTGCTCACCGGCGACGATGCGCTGCACACCGGCGAGTTCGGCGTCCTGGCCGGTGACCGGCGGGAGCGGGCTGACGCCGGCGCTCTTGAGGGCGGCGATGATGCCGCCCGCCATGCCGTCGTTGGCGGAGTAGACGCCGACGATCTTGTCCTTGCCCAGGGCCGAGATCGCGCCTTCCATGTTGGCGTTGGCGTTCTCCGGCTTCCATTCCTTGGTGTCGTACGTCTTGCCGATCGTCACCTTGCCGTCGAGGACGGACTTGGCGCCCTTCTTGAAGAGGGCGGCGTTCGGGTCGGTGATGGCACCGTTCATCATCACGATGTCACCGTCCTTCGCCTTGGTGCCCAGCTCGTCCAGGAGCGCCTGGCCCTGGACGCGGCCGACCTCTTCGTTGTCGAAGGAGACGTAGCCGTCGATGTCGCCCTCGGCGAGGCGGTCGAAGGCGATCACCGGTATGCCGGCGTCCTTGGCCTTCTTGATCGAGCTGGTGATGGCCTTGGAGTCGACGGCGTCCACGATCAGCGCGTCGACCTTGTTGGTGACCATCGTGTCGGCCTGCTGGTTCTGGGTCGACGCGTCCTGCTTGGCGTTCGCGTAGACGACCTTGCCCTTGCCGTCGGTCAGCTCGCTGACCCGCTTCTCGATGAGCGGCTTGTCGAACTTCTCGTAGCGCGCGGTCTGGTTCTCGGGCAGCAGCAGACCGATGGTCAGCGCGTCGCCCTTGTCCTTCTTCGACTCCTTGGCGGAGTCACCGGACTCTTTGGCGCTTCCACAGGCGGCAAGCGAGACGGCCATCGCGGTGGCAGCGGCGGCCACGGCAGCACGTCGGAGATGTGCGTTCACTTCAGAAACCTCCCTGACGAGGCCGCGACGTTGCGGCCGAGGTGGCTGGAAGTCAACTCCGCTGCGGACGCAGCGTCAAGGAGTAAATCCTTAACGAGATGACAACGGTGCCATTCGTTATCTAAGTGAAGACAGCAGTGCCGACGGGCAGTGCACCCTCAAGAAGGGTCGAATCGCCCATTTCGCTCAGTACGAGGGCGAGTGCCCCGAGCACCTCGGCCCGGCCGCCCAGGGCTCCCGGAAGCACCGAGAGCTGTCTGGCCGCACTCGGGATCGCGTACCGGGAGACCGACTCGCGTATCGGCGCCAGCACCAGTTCCCCAGCCTCGGCCAGATCGCCGCCGAGCACCACCCGGCTGGGGTTCAGCAGGTTGCAGAGATTGGCGACGCCGCTGCCGATGTGGCGCCCGACGTCGGCGATCACCCGGCGGCAGCCGGGGTCGCCCTCCCTGGCCAGCTGCACGACCCGCTCCATGGTCAGATCGCGGCCGTGGCTGGACCTGAGCAGCGGCAGTACGTAGCGGGCCGCCGTGAAGGTCTCCATGCAGCCGCGGTTGCCGCAGCGGCAGACGGGGCCCGACTCGTCGAGCGTGATGTGCCCGATCTCACCGGCCGTACCGCCCGGTCCCCGGTAGATCTGACCGTCTATGACCAGACCGGCGCCGACGCCGCTGGCGACCTTGATGTAGGCGAGGTCCTTCACCCCCCGGCCGCTCCCCCAGACCAGCTCGCCGAGGGCGCCCAGATTGGCGTCGTTGTCGACGTACACCGGCACGCCGAGCCGGCCCGCCAGCTCCTCGCTGGGGTTGATCCCCGTCCAGCCAGGCAGGATCGAGGTGGAGCCGAGCGTGCCCGAGACGACGTCGATCGGTCCCGGCACCCCGAGCCCCACGCCGATGACCTTCTGGCGGCCGATCCCGGTGGCCTCGATCAGCCTCTCCACCAGCTCCTCGGCCCGGCCGAAGCCGTGCGCCGACGAGGCGTCCACGTCGAGCGGTTCGGACTCCTCGGCGAGCACCTGGTGGGCCAGATTGCCGACGGCCACCCGCAGATGCGTATGCCCGAAGTCGACGCCGATGACGATGCCGGCGTCGCCGCTGAGCGAGACGCTGCGGGCCCTGCGGCCCCCCGCCGAGGTGGGCGTCACCTCTACGGTGCCGCCCTCCCTGAGCTCGCGGACGATGTTGGAGACCGTGGCCGCCGACAGTCCTGTGCTCCGGGCGATCTCCGCCTGGGTGAGCGAGCCCGCCATGCGCACCGCGCGGACGACCCGCTCTAGGTTCGCCCGGTGCAGAGACGACTGCGACCCTGGAGTCTCCACAACTGATCCACTCCTGCCCTTGGCAGGCGGCACGACCACCGCCCCCGGCCGGGGTCGCGCCTGTGAAACCCCGACGTATCTCCAACTTGTGAACTCTAAGCTCAGCCTTTCGGGTCGCTTCCCGTCAAGACCTTGAGCAGTGCCGGACTCGGATGAGCACCGTACTTACGCATCTGACCTGCGAACATCGCCGTTTTGTCGATTTCAGGCCACTGCCGGTGGCGAAAAGTACCCCTTCGGCTCGGGTTGGATACCGAACGAACCCCCTTCGCGCGGGCCCGGAACGCCGCGAACCGCCCCCCGGCGAGAGGCCGGAGGGCGGTTCGGTGGAGCGGTGAAGCCGTGGGCGGGCTCTGCTACTTGAGCGCTCCCGCCGTCAGGCCCGCGACGACCTGGCGCTGGAAGATGATGTACGCGGCGAGCACCGGCAGCATCGCCATCACCAGTCCGGCGAAGAGGCCGGAGTAGTCGCCCTTGTAGCCCTGGCTGACCGCCAGCTGCACCAGACCCTGCGAGAGAACCTTCTTGTCCGGGTCGGTGTTGAGCACCGTCGGCAGCATGTACTGGTTCCACTGCCCGAGGAAGTTGAAGATGCCCACGCTGATCAGACCCGGCTTGGCCATCGGCAGCATGATCTGGAAGAAGGTCCTGGTGTGCGAGGCGCCGTCGATGATCGCCGCCTCCGCCACCGAACTCGGCAGCGTCCTGAAGAAGGACGACAGGAAGAACACCGTGAACGGCAGTGAGTAGGCGATGTACACCAGGATCAGACCGTGCGTGGTGTTCAGCAGCCCCATGTTGTTCATGACGAAGAACAACGGGACCAGCGCCAGGATGATCGGGAAGCTCATTCCCCCGATGAAGAGGAAATAGATGAAGCGGTTCCCGGGGAAATCGAAGCGCGCCAGTACGTACGCGGCCATCGAGCCGAGCACCAGGGTGCCGATCAGCGAACCACCCACCACCACAATGGTGTTGAAGAAGTAGTCGCTCATGTGCGCCTGGGTCCAGGCCCGCGACCAGTTCTCGAAGTGGAGCTTGTCCGGCAGCGACCAGGGCGAGCTGAAGATGGAGTTGTCGTCCTTGAAGGAGGACATCACCGCCCACAGCAGCGGCAGGACGACCAGCAGCGCCCAGATGACCAGCACACCGTGCGAGAAGACGTTGAGGACGGAGCCCTCGCGCTTCTCCTTCACCGGCGGGGCGTTCACCTTGGTCACCGGCTGCCGGTCCTGCGGCTCCTCGGGCAGCGCGGCCGGAGGCGTGTCAGTGGTCTTCATCAGAACTCCAGCCGCTCGCGCCGGCCCAGCTTCGTCACGACTGCCGCGAAGGACAGCGTCACCACGAGCAGAGCGACACCGATCGTTGTGGCATAACCGGCCTGGGCATCTCTGAAGGCCGTTTGGTAGACGTACAGCGGCAGGATCGTGGTGGAGTAGTCGGGACCGCCACCGCCCGGCCCGATGGTCATGATCTGTACCACCGCGAACGCCTCGGCGCCGAGCGCCAGGATGCCCATGTAGATCCAGCCCGCCTGCACGGTGTCCCAGAGCAGCGGCAGCGTGATCTTGAAGAAGGTCGTGAACCGGTCCGCGCCGTCCAGCAGCGCCGCCTCGTAGTAGTCCTTCGGAATGGAGGCCATTCCGGCGGAGAAGAGGACGACGAAGAAACCGACCGTGCTCCAGATCAGTACCGCCATCACGCACCAGAGCGCGAGATCCGGGTCACCCAGCCAGAGCGGCTGGATGCTGTCCAGGCCGACCGCCGAGAGCGCCGCGTTGATGGCGCCGCTCTCCGGGTTGTAGGCGAACTGGAAAAGCAGGGCGACGATCGCGACGGAGAGCACCTGTGGAAAGAAATACGCGATCTTGTAGAAACCCGAACCGCGTACGCCTCTGATCGCGGCGCCTTTCTTCTGCTTCCCACCGACATTGATCATGAAGGCGAGGAACAGCGCGAGGGTGAGCGTCACCAGCGGCAGCAGCAGCACGAACAGCAGGCTGTGCTGCAACGACTTCCAGAAGATGTCGTCCTCGAACATCTTCTTGTAGTTGTCGAAGCCCACCATCTTGAAGTCGGAACTCAACCCCGTCCAGTCCGTGAACGAGTAGTAGATGGACTGGATGAACGGCCATATGACGAAGATCGCGTACAACGCCAAGGGGGCGATCAAAAACCCCACGATGAACCGGTATTTACCGTGCTGCATGGATCCGACCCCGATCTGTGCGCGGATACCGCCGCTGGTGACGCCTGCTCACTGGTGCTTGTAGTGCTTGATGGACTGGTCCTTCGCGGCGGCATCCGCGTAGCCCTGGATCTTCTTGATGGTCTCGGCGGGGGTGGCGCGCCCGGCCATCATCTCGCCGAGGCCGGCGACACCGATCTGCTCCTTCTGGAGCTTGACGTACCAGTCCTGGAGACGCGGGTTGACGACGTTCGTCCCCGCCTTGTCCAGGGCGGCGACGGCCGACTTCAGGCCGGGGGTCAGCTCGACCCCGTCCGTGCCGCCGTTGAGGGCGGTCAGCGACTTCACCTGGGAGGTGAAGTTCTTCGACGACTCCTCGCTGAGCATGATGCGCAGCAACTCCATGCCACCCTGCGGGTTCTTGGCCTTCCCCGGCACGATGAAGGGCTCACCGCCGGACGCCCAGAGGGTACCGAACGGCATCTTGTCGGAGGCGTCCATGCTGGACGGCGCGCCGACGGCGAGGTTGAAGTCGGCCGGCATCGTCTTGGCCGCCTCGTTCTCCACCCACGAACCGTTCGGGATGAAGAGCGCCTTGCCCTTCGTCCAGGCGGTCTGCGACTGGATGTGGTCCAGACCGGGGGTGCCCTGGAGGATGTAGCCCTTCTTGAAGAGCTCGTAGTACGCCTCGAAGGCCGTCTTGACCGCCGGGTCGTTCCAGGCGTTCGGCTCCAGGTTGTCGATCTTGTCGAGGACCTCGACGCCACCGATCTTGGCGATCAGCGGGTAGAGCGAGAACGGGATGTAGTACGGGTGCTTGCCCGCGTACGTCCAGCCCGCGATGCCCTTCTTCTTCGCCTTGGCGCAGAGCGCCAGCATGTCGTCCCAGGTCTCGGGGTACGTCGCGTCGAGGTTCTCCAGCGCCTTCTGCGAGTACCAGACGCCGTACACCGTGTAGGCGTAGTACATGATCCAGACGGGGTCGCCGTCGAACTGGCCCATCTCGACGATGCCGGGGCGCAGGGTGTCGCGCACCTTCTTCGCCGGGTCGTCGTACGACGGGGCGTCCATCAGCGCCGTGAGGTCGGTGAGCTGCTTCTTGCCCACCAGCACGCCCATGTCCATCTGCTCGGCGCCGGAGTTGTCGATCAGGTCCGGCGGGGTGCCGCCGTTGAACCTCGGCTGGAGCGTGGACTGGATCTTCTCGGTCGCGGCGTGCTTGACCTTCGGAGCCTTCGGGAAAGCCGTGTTGTACCGCTTCTCCGCGTCGATGGCGTACTGCTCGCCGAAACCGCCGTTGAAGATGACGACATCGAGCTGCGCCGTCTCGTTCGCTCCGAGGGGGTTCTTCGCCGAGGTCTTGCCCTTCTCGACCTTGTCCTCGGTGCCGCTGTCGCTGCTCGCGCAGGACGCCAGGAAGCTCATGGTCGGGACGGTGATCAGGCCGATTGCTGCCGAACGCTTGATCAGATCACGACGGCCAAGGCCCTCATTGCTGTGAGCGGAGGTGGATCCCATGCTCAAGTCCTCGCCTTCTCCAGGACTCAGGCGGTGTACCGGTCGCCCGTCCTTCTCGCCTGAGGCAGAAGGGCCCCGCCACCGCGGTCAAATGAAGCTGGTCGTTCAGGATTGTGGTGCTGATTGCTCTGCGTCTTGCGGTGCTTCTCGCCGTGCGTCTCGCGATGCTTCTTGTCGAGCGTGTTGTTGAGCGTCGTAGTGATGCGTGAGGTGTGACGCATCACGTGTGATGCGTGATTACAGCAGGGACGGCCTGAATGGTTGGCGGCGGGGTGCGTCGCGACGTCGCGGCACCCAACCGTCCCCCGTCTCCCGGTCCTTCGCCGTTCGAAACCTGGCGAGGCGGACGCCGACAGGTATAGTCCACTTCAGGTCGAGTGAGCAAGATCGAAAGCAGGTTTGGGCGGGAGTCTTTCCCTAGTTGAGACCTGGGGCGGGTTTCAGAAGGCCCGCGCGGCATCCGTACGGATCTCGCCGCATTTTCCGGATCGCGCACGGCGCGATATCCGGACCACTCGCGCGCTCTCGTCGCGGGCACTTGTGTGCACATTCCACGAAACACTTGCGACAGAATGGCCGGTTCCTGTCTTCTGACACCGGCAACACCCTTGACACCTTGCGCCTCTTGCATCACTACTTAACCGGCGCATGACCTTTGACAACGTTGTCCATCATGCTTCCGCGGAAGGAAGACTCGGGATGCAGCGCACACCAAGACCCCGGCTCACACAGTGCCGCAACGCCGCCCTGGTGGCTGTCGCTTCACTGCTTGTCGTCACCGCACACTCGGCGGCCGTGGCACAGCCCGCCAAGGCCGCGGCCCCCAAGGACTCGTTCGCGTCGTCTTTCGAGGAGGGCGACACCCGGCCGGACTGGCGCAATACCGTCGATACCGGACCCGATGGAGAGAAGCGATCGTCGGGCGTGAGCGGCGAGTTCAACGCCGGCATCCCCGGCAATGTCACCGACCGGGTCGTGGAGCTGCGCGCCAGCGACGAGAACACGAACGGGGGTGAGGGCAAGGAGAACCTGGTCGACATCCAGTCCAGCACCAAGTGGCTGGCCTTCGAGCCGACCGCCTGGATCGAGTTCGACCTGGACACCCCCGTCAAGGTCGTGACCTACGCGCTGACCTCGGCCAACGACCACTCCGAGCGCGATCCGAAGGACTGGACGCTCAAGGGATCGACGGACGGCAAGGACTGGAAGACGCTCGACACCCGAGTGGACCAGACCTTCGGCGGTCCATTCCAGACAAAGTCGTACGAATTCGACAATTCGACCGCCTACGCGCACTATCGGCTGGACATCACCAAGAACAACGGGGCGGGCGACGCCACCCAGCTCGCCGACGTCCAGTTCTCCGACGGTGACACCACCACGCCGCCGCCCGCCGACATGCGCAGCCAGATCGACGGCGGCCCCGGCGGCTCGCCCACGGCCAAGTCCAACGCCGGCTTCACGGGCACGCGCGCGCTGGAGTACGCCGGTTCGCACAAGCCGGACGGCCGGGGCTACTCGTACAACAAGGTCTTCGACGTCAACACGGCCGTGCGCGCGAACACGGAGCTGTCGTACAAGATCTATCCCGCCATGACGGAGACGGATCTCAACTACCCGGCCACGAACGTCTCGGTGGACCTCGCCTTCACCGACGGCACCTACCTGAGCGATCTGAAGGCCCTCGACTCGCACGGCGGCCTGATGACCCCTCAGGGCCAGGGTGAGGCCAAGCGGTTGTACGTCAACCAGTGGAACGCCGTCGCCTCCCGGATCGGCTCGGTCGCCGCCGGCAAGACGGTGGACCGGATACTCGTGGCGTACGACTCCGCCAAGGGCCCGGCGAAGTTCCAGGGCTGGGTGGACGACATCGCGCTGGCGGTGAAGGCGCCGGAGAAGCGTCTCGCGCACCTCTCGGACTACGCGTCCACCACGCGCGGCACCAACTCCAGCGGTTCCTTCTCGCGCGGCAACACCTTCCCGGCCACGGCCGTGCCGCACGGCTTCAACTTCTGGACGCCGGTGACCGACGCCGGATCCACGAGCTGGCTGTACGAGTACTCCCGCGGCAACAACGACGACAACCTCCCCGCACTGGAGGCGCTGTCCGCGAGCCACGAGCCGAGCCCCTGGATGGGCGACCGGCAGACCTTCCAGCTGATGCCGTCGACGGCCACCGGCACGCCGGACGCGTCGCGCTCGGCGCGCGCGCTGCCGTACCGCCACGAGAACGAGATCGCCAGGCCGCACTACTACGGCGTGACGTTCGAGAACGGCCTCAAGGCGGAGATCACGCCCACGGACCACGCGGCGGCGATGCGGTTCACGTATCCCGGTGACGACGCGAGCGTCGTGCTCGACAACATCAACAACGACGGCGGTCTGACCATCGACGCGGCGAACCGGTCCTTCACCGGCTACTCCGACGTGCGCAGCGGTGGATCGGCGGGCGCCACGCGGCTGTTCGTGTACGGCGTCTTCGACGCGGCGGTCAAGGACAGCGGCAAGCTGCCGGGCGGTGGCGGCAAGGACGTCACCGGCTTCGTGAGCCTCGACGCCGGCCAGGACCGTACCGTCAACCTGCGGATCGCGACCTCGCTGATCAGTGTCGACCAGGCGAAGAAGAACCTGGCGGACGAGCTGCCGGCCGACCTCGGCTTCGACCGGGTCAAGAAGGACGCGCAGCGCGCCTGGGACGGCATCCTGGGGAAGGTGGAGGTCGAGGGCGCGAACAAGGACCAGCTCACGACGCTCTACTCCAGCCTCTACCGGCTCTACCTGTATCCCAACTCGGGCTTCGAGAACACGGGTACGAAGAAGAAGCCGAGGCAGCAGTACGCGAGCCCCTTCGTACCGAAGATGGGCACGGACTCCCCCACGCACACGGGCGCGAAGATCGTCACGGGCGAGGTGTACGTCAACAACGGCTTCTGGGACACCTACCGGACGACCTGGCCCGCGTACTCCTTCCTGACGCCGAAGAAGGCCGGGGAGATGGTGGACGGCTTCGTCCAGCAGTACAAGGACGGCGGCTGGATCTCCCGCTGGTCCTCCCCCGGCTACGCCGACCTGATGACCGGCACCAGTTCGGACGTGGCCTTCGCGGACGCGTACGTGAAGGGTGTCGACTTCGACGCGAAGGCGGCGTACGACGCGGCGCTGAAGAACGCGACCGTGGTGCCGCCCAGCGCGGGCGTGGGCCGCAAGGGGATGGAGACGTCGCCGTTCCTCGGCTACGCCTCCACGGAGACCCATGAGGGCCTGTCCTGGTCGCTGGAGGGCTACCTCAACGACTACGGCATCGCGAAGATGGGCGAGAAGCTCTACAAGGAGACGGGCAAGAAGCGGTACAAGGAGGAGTCCGAGTACTTCCTCAACCGCGCGCAGAGCTATGTGTCCCTCTTCGACTCCGAGGCCGGCTTCTTCCAGGGCCGGAACCTGAAGGGCGACTGGCGGGTCCCGAGCGACAAGTTCGACCCACGGGTGTGGGGTTACGACTACACCGAGACGAACGCGTGGGGCTACTCCTTCACCGCGGCGCAGGACTCACGCGGCCTCGCCAATCTGTACGGCGGGCGCGCGGGTCTCGGGAAGCAGCTGGACGAGTACTTCGCGACGCCGGAGACCGCGGCGCCCGAGTTCGTGGGGTCGTACGGCGGCGTCATCCACGAGATGACGGAGGCGCGGGACGTCCGGATGGGCATGTACGGCCACTCGAACCAGGTCGCGCACCACGCCACGTACATGTACAACGCGGCCTCCCAGCCCTGGAAGACGCAGGAGAAGGTCCGCGAGGTGCTTGGCCGCCTCTACACCGGCAGCGAGATCGGGCAGGGCTACCACGGCGACGAGGACAACGGCGAGCAGTCGGCCTGGTACCTCTTCTCCGCGATGGGCTTCTACCCGCTGGTGATGGGCAGCGGGGAGTACGCGGTGGGCTCGCCGCTCTTCACGAAGACGACGGTGCACCTGGAGAACGGGAAGAAGCTCGTCGTCTCGGCGCCGAAGAACAGCGACAAGAACATCTACGTGCAGGGCCTGAAGGTCAACGGCAAGACGTGGAACTCCACGGCGCTGCCGCACGACGTTCTCTCCAAGGGCGGCACGCTGGAGTTCGACATGGGCGCGAAGCCGTCGGCGTGGGGCTCGGGCAAGGACGCGGCGCCGGTGTCGATCGCGAAGGACGACAAGGTGCCGTCGCCGCGCAGTGACGCGGTGACCGGCGCGGGCGCGCTCTTCGACAACTCGTCGAAGACGACGGGCGCGGCGGGCGGTTCGGTCGACCTGCCGGTGCCGTCGGCGACGAAGGCGGTCCAGTACACGCTGACGTCCGCCAAGACGGAGACGTCGCCGGCCGCGTGGGAGCTCCAGGGCTCGGCGGACGGCACGACCTGGAAGACGCTCGACAAGCGGTCGGGTCAGTCCTTCGAGTGGGACCAGCAGACGCGGGCGTTCACGGTGGCGACGCCGGGGTCGTACGCGAAGTACCGGCTGGTGACGAAGGGTCAGGCGGAGCTGGCGGAGGTGGAGTTGCTGCGGTAGCGGCCGCGCCTCAGGTGGACGGGCCCCGGCGGTGGACGCCGGGGCCCGTTCTGCTGTTCCGGCACGACGCGGCTCCCTGGCGCCTGTCCTTCGGCGGCGGGCGGCGGTGCGGCGGCCGGGGCCAACGGCGAGGGGCCGCACCCCGCGCGCCTACGCGCGTGAGGTGCGGCCCCTCGTCAACTGCCGTCCGGCAAGACCTACTTGCGGATCAGGCTGCGGAGCACGTACTGCATGATCCCGCCGTTGCGGTAGTAGTCCGCCTCGCCCGGGGTGTCGATGCGGACCACCGCGTCGAACTCCACGCCCGTGTCCGTCGTGACCTTGACCGTCGCCGGCGTCGTACCGTCGTTCAGCGCGGTGACGCCCGTGAAGGTGAACGCCTCCTCGCCCGTCAGGCCGTACGACAGCGCCGACGCGCCCTCCGGGTACTGGAGCGGGAGCACGCCCATGCCGATCAGGTTCGAGCGGTGGATGCGCTCGTACGACTCGGCGATGACCGCCTTGACGCCCAGCAGCGCCGTACCCTTCGCCGCCCAGTCGCGGGACGAGCCCGAGCCGTACTCCTTGCCCGCGAGGACGACCAGCGGCGTGCCGGCCGCCTGGTAGTTCTGCGAGGCGTCGTAGATGAAGGAGACCGGGCTGTCCGCCACCGTGAAGTCGCGGGTGTAGCCGCCCTCCGTGCCCGGCGCGATCTGGTTGCGCAGGCGGATGTTGGCGAACGTGCCGCGGATCATGACTTCGTGGTTGCCGCGGCGCGAGCCGTACGAGTTGAAGTCACGGCGCTCGACGCCGTGCTCGTTGAGGTACTTGCCCGCCGGGGTGTCCGCCTTGATCGCACCGGCCGGGGAGATGTGGTCGGTGGTGACCGAGTCGCCCAGCATGGCGAGCACGCGCGCGCCGGTGATGTCGGCGACCGGGGTCGTCTCCATCGTCATGCCCTCGAAGTACGGGGGCTTCCGTACGTAGGTCGACTGCGGGTCCCACTCGAAGGTGTTGCCCGTCGGGATCGACAGCGCCTGCCACTGGGCGTCGCCCGCGAAGACGTCCTGGTAGGACTTGTTGAACATGTCCTCGCCGATGGCGGAGGCGACGACCTCGTTGACCTCGGCCTCGGTCGGCCAGATGTCCTGGAGGTGGACGGCCTTGCCGTCCTGGTCGACGCCGATCGCGTCGCGCGTGATGTCGACCTTCATGGAGCCGGCGATCGCGTAGGCCACGACCAGCGGCGGGGACGCCAGGTAGTTCATCTTGACGTCGGGGTTGATCCGGCCCTCGAAGTTGCGGTTGCCGGAGAGCACCGCGGCGACGGCCAGGTCGTTCTCGTTGATCGCCTTGGAGATCTCCTCGTCCAGCGGACCCGAGTTGCCGATGCAGGTCGTGCAGCCGTAACCGACGAGGTTGAAGCCGAGCTTGTCGAGGTACGGCGTGAGGTTGGCCTTGTCGAAGTAGTCCGTGACGACCTTCGAGCCCGGCGCCAGGGTCGTCTTGACCCACGGCTTGCGGGTGAGGCCCTTCTCGACGGCCTTCTTGGCGACGAGCGCGGCGGCGACCATCACGTACGGGTTCGAGGTGTTGGTGCACGACGTGATCGCGGCGACGGTGACGGCGCCGTGGTCGATCTCGTACGTCGAGCCGTCCGGCGTGGTGACCAGGGTCGGGCGGGTCGGCACACCGTTGGAGGAGGCCGGCGAGTCGGAGGCCGGGAAGGACTCCTTGCCCGCCTCCTCGTCGTCCGTCACGTAGTTGCGCACGTCGCGCGCGAACTGCTCCTTGGCGTTGGCCAGGACGATACGGTCCTGCGGGCGCTTCGGGCCGGCGATGGACGGGACGACCGTGGCGAGGTCGAGCTCCAGCTTCTCGGAGAAGTCGGGCTCGGCGGCCGGGTCGAGCCAGAGGCCCTGCTCCTTGGCGTACGCCTCGACGAGCGCCACCTGCTGCTCGTCGCGGCCGGTCAGGCGCAGGTACTTCAGCGTCTCGTCGTCGATCGGGAAGATCGCGGCGGTCGAGCCGAACTCCGGCGACATGTTGCCGATGGTGGCGCGGTTGGCGAGCGACGTGGCGCCGACACCCTCACCGTAGAACTCCACGAACTTGCCGACGACGCCGTGCTTGCGCAGCATCTCGGTGATCGTGAGGACGAGGTCCGTGGCGGTCGTGCCCGGGGTCAGCTCGCCGGTCAGCTTGAAGCCGACGACGCGCGGGATGAGCATCGAGACGGGCTGGCCGAGCATCGCGGCCTCGGCCTCGATGCCGCCGACGCCCCAGCCGAGCACGCCGAGGCCGTTGACCATGGTGGTGTGCGAGTCGGTGCCGACGAGGGTGTCGGGGTACGCCTGGCCGCCACGCACCATGACGGTGCGGGCCAGGTGCTCGATGTTGACCTGGTGGACGATGCCGGTGCCGGGCGGGACGACCTTGAACTCGTCGAACGCGGTCTGGCCCCAGCGCAGGAACTGGTAGCGCTCCTTGTTGCGGCCGTACTCCAGCTCCACGTTCTGCGCGAAGGCCTCGGGCGTGCCGAACTTGTCCGCGATGACGGAGTGGTCGATGACCAGCTCGGCCGGGGCCAGCGGGTTGATCTTCGCCGGGTCGCCGCCCAGCTCCTTGACGGCCTCACGCATGGTGGCGAGGTCGACGACGCAGGGCACGCCGGTGAAGTCCTGCATGATCACGCGGGCCGGGGTGAACTGGATCTCCTGGCTCGGCTGCGCCTGGGAGTCCCACCCACCGATCGAGCGGATGTGGTCGGCGGTGATGTTCGCGCCGTCCTCGGTGCGGAGCAGGTTCTCCAGCAGCACCTTCAGGCTGTAAGGGAGGCGCGCTGAGCCCTCGACCTTGTCCAGCCTGAAGATCTCGTACGACTCGTCGCCCACGCGCAGCGTGCTGCGGGCGTCGAAGCTGTTCGCCGACACGACAGTCTCCTTCATGAATGTGCGCGTACTACCGCGCCGCGACGCATGTGCGGCTGACGCCGCGCGGTGCCGCCAACGGGCTGCTCGCCGATCCGCTAAGGTAAGGCTAAGTTAGGCTCGCCTTACTGCCTGGCGGCTGCGGTACGCCTTCGGCAGATATCTCGATGTCGAGATAACTCTAGTACATGACCGCTGCGAGGTCATGCCCGGGCGGCCGTTGTGTTCGGCCCGGCGGCTGTCGTGTTGTCTTGTTCTTGTCTCGTCGAAGGCTGATCGACGTCACCGAGGACGGCTCCCTGCGGCCCCCTGAAGAAGTCACGCGGTGTTGGGGACGGGGCCAGGGAACGATCGTGTGGCAGCCATCCACGGTGATCAGTGTGCGTCGCATGAGAGCGACAATGATCAGGAAACGCTGGGGCAGCTACATCAGCTACGTGGCGGCCGTCGTGCTGGTCGCCACGGTCGGGACGCTCGACGTCGGCTCCGCGCGTGCCGGCGCCGACTCGGGCCCGGGGTCGGGCTCGGGGTCGGGGTCGGGCTCGGGTGGCCGCTCCGGGAACGCCGCCGAGCGCGCCTACCGGGATTTCCTCGACCACGGCGAGGACGCCACGGTCCTCACCGCCGCGCACCGCGGCCAGTGGCGGGCCGCGCCGGAGAACAGCCTGCCCGCCGTCCGGGCCGCTTACGAGGACGGTGCCGAGATCGTCGAGATCGACGTCCGGCTCACGGCGGACGGCGTGCCGGTCCTGATGCACGACACCACGGTGGACCGCACCACGGACGGCACCGGCGCCGTCTCCGACCTCACCCTGGCCGAGCTGCGGGAACTGCGCCTGCGCAAAGGTCTTGGCGGCGCCCAGGCCGCGCTCACCGACGAACGGGTGCCCACGCTCGCCGAGGCGATGGGGATCGCGAAGAACCGGGGCCTGGTCAACCTGGACAAGGGCTGGCCCGCCCGCGAGGAGATCTTCACGGTCCTCCGGGAGACCGGTACGGTCCGCAACGGGCTGTTCAAGAGCGACGCCCCCGTGGCGGAGGTCGAGAAGTTCCGCGCGGCCCACCGGGACGCGATCTACCTGCACATCGTCTCGGACGCCAACATCGACGCCATCGACGAGTTCGGCGCCCACCAGCCCGTGGCGTACGAGGTCATCTTCGACAGCGACTACGACGCGGTCGCCCGCACCCCCGTCCTGAAGCGCATGGCAGCCACCGGCCGGGTGTGGATCAACTCCATGTGGAACGGCCTGGCCGACCACTCCACCGACGAGTACTCCCTCGTAGACCCGGCCCGGGGCTGGGGCGCTCTCATCGACGTCTTCGGTGCCAGTGTGCTCCAGACGGACAACGTGGTCGCCCTGCGAGCCTGGCTGGAGACCGGCAAGGCCAACCCCGTGCCGCAGGACGCGGTGCGGGTGCAGGGCGAGGACTTCGCCCGGGGCGGCGAGGGCGTCGCCTACCACGACACCGACGCCGGCAACCGCGGTGGCGTGGCCCGTGTCAACGAGGACGTCGACGTCTGCGACCAGGACGGCGCGGTGGACGTGTGCTGGCTGCGGGCCGGCGAGTGGCTGACGTACGAGGTGGAGGTCCCCAGGTCGGGCAGGTATCGGGTGGTCTCCCGGGTGTCCTCGCCCTACTCCCCGGCGGGCACCTACCGGCTGTCGTTCGACGGCGGCGCCGACAGCGGCCCGGTCGCGGTCCGGAACACCACGAGCCACAGCGCGTTCGTCCCGCAGAACAGCGGCGTGGAGCGGTACCTGACGCGCGGCACGCACAAGGTCCGCGTCAGCCTGGACGCGGACGCCTACCAGAACTGGAACCTGGACTGGTTCCAGCTGGAGCGCGTCGGCCGCTGAGCCACGCACGGTGACGCGGAGACCTGCCGGGCATGCTCCCCAGGTCTGACGGCCGCTCCTCCGCACGGCCCGCTCACACCGCCGGGCGCCATCCCGGCGGACTACCCGGCCCGGGCTCCGAGGCTGATGGAACGTGGCGGGCCGGGCGGCAGGATGAGCCGTATGACCACTGTGGAAACCGCCACGACGGCCACGACGGCCACGACCGCCGGCTCCGTCGCGCCGCCGCCGCGTTGGGCGGTCTGGGCCGCGCATCTGACCACGCTGGTGGTGCTGCCGAGCGGGCTGTGGCGGATCGCCCTGGTGCTCGGTTTTCCGGCCGGCTACCAGGACGAGAGCTTCGTGGACTTCCAGACGCCCGGCGCCAAGGTCTGGATGCTGACGCTGAGCGTGGTCTGCGAGCTTCTCGCCTTTCTGACGATCGGTCTGGTGCAGCCGTGGGGCGAGGTCGTGCCCCGCTGGATACCGCTGATCGGAGGGCGTGTCGTGCGCCCGACGGCCGCCGTCGTCCCGGCCGCCGTCGGCGCGGTGGCACTGACCCTGATGTGGGCGAGCGTTCCCTGGTGGTGGACGTATCCGCACGTCGACATGACGGACACGGGGAACATCGTGGTCGGCATCCTCTACCAGCCCCTGGTCCTCTGGGGGCCGCTGCTCGCCGCCGTGACCGTCTCCTACTACCGGCGCCACCGGGGCCCGCGCGACGGTCAGGCCGCCTCCTGAGGCGACGGCCGCGTGGTGCCGTTCATCGTGCCTTCCACCGCGTTCACGTAGACGCGCGCGAGGTCGGCCGCCGGGATGCCCGGCGCGGGGTCCATGCCCAGGGCGGTCAGCGTCTCCCGTACCCAACCCGGGCTGACCGCGTTCAGCCGTACACCGCGCGGCATTTCGACCGCCGCCGCGTGGACGAAGGCCTCAAGCCCGGCGTTGACCAGATGGCCGAGCGAGCTGCCCGGTACGGGCTCGGCGAAGCGGCCGCTGGTGAGGGTGAGGGACCCGCCGTCGCGTACGTGGGTGAGCGCCCGACGTACGAGGTCGACCTGGCCGATCAGCTTCCCGTCGAGGCCGTTCCAGTACTCGTCGTCCGACGGCGCCGTCAGTGGAGTCATCGCACCGCTCACCGCGCAGCACACGATCGCGTCCACCGGGCCGGTCCTGTCGAGCAGTGCGTCGACCGAGGCCGTGTCGGTCAGGTCGACGCGCAGCGGGCCGCCACGGCGTGCCGCCCGCAGCACCTCGTACGTCGCGTTCCGCGCGGCCAGCGCGTCGGCGACCGCGCCTCCGACGGTGCCCGTGGCACCGATCACCAGAATTCTCATGCCGCCATGCTGCGACGGACCGGCGGCCGTACCCATCCCTCGGCCAGGACCACCCCTGACAGGTGCAGGCAGGACCGGCGCGGCGCCCCGATACTGGAGCGTATGGAGACACACGCGGACCTGGGCGAATTCCTGCGGTCGCGGCGCGCTCTGCTACGGCCCGAGGACGCCGGGCTGCCTACGTACGGAGGCCGCCGCCGCCGGGTGCCGGGGCTGCGTCGCGAGGAGTTGGCGCAGCTCGCCGGGGTGAGCGCCGGCTACTACACGCGACTGGAGCAGGGGCAGAGCCCGAACGCGTCGGACTCCGTGCTCGACGCCGTCGCACGCGTGCTGCGCCTGGACGACGACGAGCGCGCGCATCTCTACTCGCTGGCCCGTCCTCGGCCGAAGGCCCCGCGCCGGGAGGCGGAGCCCGAGCGGGTGCGTCCGGGCGTACGGATCATGATCCGGTCGTTCGGAGACGTACCCGCCCTGGTGCTCGGGCGCTTCGGCGACATCCTGGACTGGAATCCGGCGGCGCACGCGCTGCTCGCCGGCCATCTCGACATCGGCTCGCCGGACCGGCCCGCCGACCGCCCCAACATCGCCCGTCTGCTGTTCCTCGACCCGCACATGCGCGAGCTGTACGGCGACGGCAACGGCGAGAGCAACGGCGACAGCGACAGCGACAGCGGCTGGACGCGTAAGGCACGCGCCACCGTCGCCGATCTCCGTCTGATCGCGGGGCGCTTCCCCGACGACCCCGGTCTTACCGGTCTCGTCGGCGAACTGACCGTCACCAGCCATGAGTTCGCCGAGCTGTGGGCGGCGCACTCGGTGGGCGACTGCGGCACCGACACCCGTACGTACCGCCACCCGACGGTCGGCACGATGACGCTCATGGTCGAGTTCATGACCCTGCCGAACGACGAGGGGCAGCGCGTGGCGGTGTACGGCGCCGAGCCGGGGTCCGCGTCCGAGGCCGCGCTCCGGCTCCTCGCCACCACGGCCGCCCCGTCCTCGGCTACTTGAGGACGCGGTACTTGAGGTGGGTGGCGCCGGGGGTGTCCACCACGCGGATCGGTTCGAGGTCGTGCGAACCCAGCCCGAGGTTGTCGAAAAGCCGCAGGCCGGCGCCGAACAGCACGGGGATCACATGCAGTTGGAGTTCGTCGACGAGGCGGGCCCGCAGATACTGCTGGACGGTGTGGGCGCCGCCGGCGATGTCCACGTCACGGCCGGCGGAGACGGCCTTGGCCCGGTCGAGCGCGCTGTGGATGCCGTCGGTGACGAAGGTGAAGCTGGTGCCACCCTCCTTGACGAGGGTGGGCGCGGGGCGGTTGGTCAGGACGAAGACCGGGGCACGGAACGGCGGGTTGTCGCCCCAGAAGTCGGCCCCGGAGTCGTACATGAGCCGTCCCATGACCACGGCGCCCGTCGACTCGAACCACTCGCGCATGATGTCGGACTCCTGGTCCGCCTCACCGCCGTTCAGGCCCGTGCGCTCGCGCCAACTGGACTGGGCGTGGATCCAGCCGCCGATCCGGTCGGCGCCGTGGCCCGCCGGGTTGGTGACGCTGTGGTCGGTGCCTGCGATGTAGCCGTCCAGCGACATGACCATGTCGGCGGTGACGGTGACCGTCATGAGAGTGCTCCTTCGACGTTCGGTGCTGCTGTCGGTACTCCCGGTACGCCTGGTACTCCCGGTACTGCCGGTACTGCCGGTACTGCCCGCTGCTCGTCTGTCGTGAAGGAGCCGGCCGGCGGCGCCGATCTCGACATGCGCGGCCCGCTCGCCCCTACGACGCGCGTCACTGCACGTGGCGTGCGGCATGCAGCGAGCCGAGCAGCGCGAGCGCGTCGGCATCCGGACCGCCGGGCGCGGCGGTGCCGACGAGCAGGTGCTGGCCGGGCGTCCCCTGGACGTCGAAGGTCTGGTACGTCAGCACGATCCGGCCCACGTCGGGGTGGTTGAAGATCTTGGTCTTGCGGCCGAGTCCGCTGACGCTGTGGTCCTGCCAGAGCACGGCGAACTCCGCGCTGCTCGCCCGTAGTTCGGCGACGAGGGCGATGAGCGCCGGGTCGTGCGGGTCATGGCCGAGGGCCAGCCGCAGCGCCTCGACGCTGTCGCGTGCGACGGCCGCCCACTCGGCGAAGAGATGGCGGGCGGCGGGATCGTGGAAGAGGGAGCGGACCATGTGGCGGTGGTCGGTGAGCGGGGACATCAGTGCGTCGGCGAGGGCGTTCGACGCGAGGACTTCGAGACGGCGGTTGACGATGTACGCGACGGCCGCCGGGAAGGCGCTCATCAGCCGCGCCAGCTCCGGGTCCACCTGGTCGGGGCAGGTTGTGGCCTCGTCGGAGGTCTTCGGTGCGAGGCCGGCCAGGCGGTACGCGTGGCCGGCGGCGTCCGCGTCGAGTCGCAGGGCGTGGGCGAGGGCGTCGATCACCGGACCGGAGGGGCTGCGCTCCCGGCCCTGCTCCAGCCGGGCGTAGTAGTCGGCGCTGACCCCGGCGAGCACGGCGACCTCCTCGCGCCGCAGCCCGGCGACCCGGCGGGCTCCGGAGCTGGGCATCCCCACGTCGGCGGGCCTCAGCCGGGCGCGCCGGGCCCGCAGGAATTCGCCCAGTCCGTAACCGCTCATGGGGCAAATCGTACGTCGCGGCGCGCCGCCGGGCCCGGCCGCCGGAGCCGTGCCCAGGTATTCCTCCGGTGTCTCCGGTGTCTCCGGTGTCCCTGGTGTTCCAGGGTGTGGCGCACCCAGGAAGTCCCGCCCTGCCTCGCGGGCGCGATCCGGCGCATGCTCGCCGTACCGAACCGGCCGCGTCCCCCACCCCCCTGCACCTCTTACGAAGGATTCCCCCGTGACCACCCCCACCAGCAAGGTCGTCCTCATCACCGGCGCGAGCAGCGGCATCGGCGAGGCCACCGCCCGACGGCTGGCCTCCTCCGGCCACCGGGTCGTCCTGGGCGCCCGCCGTACCGGCCTGATCGCCACCGTCGCCGAGTCCATCCGTACGTCCGGCGGCACCGCCGACCACCACGAGCTGGACGTGACCAGCCTGGAGAGCATGCGTTCGTTCGTCGCAGCCGCGCGCGAGCGGCACGGGCGGGTGGACGTCCTCGTCAACAACGCGGGCGTCATGCCGCTGTCGACGATGGACGCGCTGAAGATCGACGAGTGGAACCGCATGATCGACGTCAACATCCGGGGCGTGCTGCACGGCATCGCCGCCGTACTGCCCGTCATGCGCGACCAGGGCGCCGGGCACATCGTGAACATCGCCTCCGTCTCCGGGCTGCGCGTCGACCCGACAGCGGCCGTCTACAGCGCGACGAAGTTCGCGGTCCGCGCGATCTCGGAGGGGCTGCGGCAGGAGAGCCGTGAGGTACGCGTCACCGTGGTCTGCCCCGGCCTGACGCACAGCGAACTGACCGACGGCATCAGCGATCCCGGTGTGCGCGAGGCGGTGCGCGGCAGCATGGGGATCGCGATCCCGGCGGCGGCGATCGGCCAGGCGATCGACTACGCGATCGGTCAGCCGCCGGAGGTCGACGTCAACGAACTCGTGATCAGGCCGACGGCCCAGGGCTGACGGCCTCCTCGACGCCGGCCGCCCGCGCCTGAGCGGGCCCGTCGACGGCACGCCTCAGGTGACCCTCCGTCAATGTCGGTGCCGGCAGACATGCATGGAGGCCCACGGGTAACCCGTACTCCCGACAAGGCTCCACCGAGGCCGACTTGAGGAGAACACCGTGCCGATCACATTCCGTAAGAGCTTCCGGATCCTGCCCGGCGTACGGCTCAACATCAACAAGCGCTCGTGGTCCATCACCAGCGGCGGCAAGAACGGCCCGAAGCACACCGCGAGCAGCACCGGCCGACGTACCACCTCGATGGACCTGCCCGGCCCCTTCGGCTGGCGCAAGACCACGACGAAGCGCCGCGGCCACTGATCCGCGGTACCCCTACGCCCGCACCCCATCACCCGCACTCGTCCGGCCGTACCCCGCTCGCCGGGACGGGCACGTCGGGCCAGGATGGGGAACGAGGTGCGCGTGCGAGCCTCGGCCGGGGCTCCACGAATGGCGGACCTCAACTGCTCTCTCATCTCACATATGAGATAGCCTTTCGCCATGGCAGACGACTACCTCGTACGCATCGGCAAGCTCATCCGTGACGCCCGGCAGCACCGGGGCTGGACTCAGACACAGCTTGCGGATGCGCTGGCCACCAGTCAGAGCGCCGTGAATCGCATCGAGCGCGGCAACCAGAACATCAGCCTTGAGATGATCGCGCGCATCGGTGAGGCGCTCGACAGTGAGATCGTGTCGCTCGGATACGCCGGGCCGATGCACCTTCGCGTGGTCGGCGGACGCCGGCTCTCCGGCTCCATCGACGTCAAGACGAGCAAGAACGCCTGTGTGGCGCTGCTCTGCGGTTCGCTGCTCAACAAGGGGCGCACGGTCCTGCGCCGGGTGGCGCGTATCGAGGAGGTCTACCGGCTCCTCGAAGTGCTCAACTCCATCGGTGTACGCACCCGTTGGATCAACGACGGCATGGATCTGGAGATCGTGCCGCCGGCGGAGCTGGACATGGCCGCCATGGACGCGGACGCCGCGCGCCGTACCCGCTCGATCATCATGTTCCTCGGCCCGCTGCTGCACCGTATGGACAACTTCCGGCTGCCGTACGCGGGCGGCTGCGACCTCGGTACGCGCACGATCGAGCCGCACATGATCGCGCTGCGCCGCTTCGGCCTGGACATCACGGCGACCGAGGGGCTGTACCACGCGGTGGTCGACCGCTCGACGTCGCCGGACCGGCCCATCGTGCTGACCGAGCGCGGCGACACGGTCACGGAGAACGCGCTGCTGGCCGCCGCCCGGCACGACGGTGTCACCGTCATCCGTAACGCGTCGTCGAACTACATGGTCCAGGACCTGTGCTTCTTCCTGGACGCGCTCGGGGTACGGGTCGACGGCGTCGGCACCACGACGCTCACCGTCCACGGCGTGCCGAGCATCGACACCGATGTGGACTACTCCCCCTCCGAGGACCCGGTCGAGGCGATGAGCCTGATCGCCGCCGCCGTGGTCACCGAGTCCGAGCTGACGATCCGTCGGGTGCCGATCGAGTTCCTGGAGATCGAGCTCGCGGTGCTGGAGGAGATGGGCCTGGACCACGACCGTACGCCCGAGTACCCGGCGGACAACGGCCGTACCCGGCTGGTGGATCTGACCGTACGGCCCTCGAAGCTGGAGTCGCCGATCGACAAGATCCACCCGATGCCCTTCCCGGGCCTGAACATCGACAACGTGCCGTTCTTCGCGGCCATCGCCGCCGTCGCGCAGGGCACGACCCTGATCCACGACTGGGTCTACGACAACCGCGCCATCTATCTGACGGACCTCAACCGCCTCGGCGGCCGGCTCCAACTCCTCGACCCGCACCGGGTCCTGGTGGAGGGCCCGACGCGCTGGCGCGCGGCGGAGATGATGTGCCCGCCGGCGCTGCGGCCCGCGGTGGTGGTGCTGCTGGCGATGATGGCGGCGGACGGCACGTCGGTGCTGCGCAACGTGTATGTGATCAACCGCGGTTACGAGGATCTGGCGGAGCGGCTGAACTCGGTGGGCGCGCAGATCGAGATCTTCCGCGACATCTAGTACGTGAATGCCGCCGCACCCTGATGTCGTCGACCACCCCCTCGGCGACCAGGAAGTGACCGACTTGAGAGAGGCGTCCGCCCCGGCGGACGCCTCTCTCGCCGTAGACGCGGGCCACGTGCCGAGGGCGACCATCACGGGTCTCCCAGGAACTCCACCGCGGTGTTGATGGCACAACCCGAACGCGGCTGCTCACGCATCGCGCACCCTCCTGGCTGATTGCGACTCGCAACTCCTCGATTGTAAGGTTCGTCAACCGGTTGCAGATTGCAATCACTTGCTGGAGGTCCATCGCATGGCCAAGGTCCGCGTGCAGAACTTTCATGTCTCCCTCGACGGCTACAGCGCAGGCGAGACGATCACGATCGACTCACCCATCGGTGGCGCCGAGAGGCTGTTCGCCCGCTTCGACGGGCGGGTCATCCACGGCGTGGACGCCGTGGATGACCCGATCACCATCGATCGCGCTCTCACGAGCACCTGGGGTCAGGGCATCGGGGCCGAGATCATGGGCCGGGGCAAGTTCGGTCCGCAGACCGGCGAGTGGACCGACGACGACTGGCGGGGCTGGTGGGGCGACGAGCCTCCCTTCCGTACGCCCGTGGTGGTGCTCACCCACCACCGACGTGACCCCATCCACTTCGACAACGGGACGAGTTTCCACTTCCTCGACGCCACACCCGAGGACGCACTCGAACGCGCCCAGGACCTCGCAGAGGGCCGGGACGTTCGCATCGGCGGTGGCCCCTCCACCGTCCGGCAGTTCCTGAAAGCCGACCTCATCGACTTCATGCACCTGGTCACCGTGCCCATCACCCTCGGCGCCGGGGTCTCGATGTGGGACGGGCTGGCCGAGGTTCAGGACCGCTTCACCATCGAGTCGGCGACGTCGGCGAGCGGCCTTACCCA
Organism: Streptomyces sp. NPDC057137; assembly: GCF_042670825.1. Classification (NCBI taxonomy): domain Bacteria; kingdom Bacillati; phylum Actinomycetota; class Actinomycetes; order Kitasatosporales; family Streptomycetaceae; genus Streptomyces; species Streptomyces sp. NPDC057137. The sequence continues at coordinate 42,859 of NZ_JBHUUW010000066.1, forward strand.
CCACCTCTGGAATCGAATCATCACCAGCTAGGGCCTGCCGTTCCTGCCGTTCCTGCCGATCGGCAGGAACGGACCTTGCCCCGAGCGGCTACGGGAGCAGTTCGAGGGAGCGATCCGGCGGTCCGCACAAGCAGTTGTCAATGCCGCCGCGTGCGGACAGCTGCTTCCGGAAGC
>NZ_JBHUUW010000067.1:0-41849 GCF_042670825.1 Streptomyces sp. NPDC057137
ATAAGAGACAGGTGCCAGGGACCGCGAGCCCGGCAAGATCGGCAAGACACCCCCTAGGAACGTCCCGCAGCGCCGGACGGGCCGGTCGCGGCCCGTCCGGCGGGTGAGGGCACAGCACCGACCGGTCAGCCGAAGAAGACGCCGACCTCTTCATAAAGCTCCGGCTGGACGGTCTTGAGTTCCGCTATCGCCTCCGAGATCGGGACCCGCACGATGTCCGTGCCGCGCAGGGCGACCATCTTGCCGAAGTCGCCGTCCCGCACGGCCTCGATCGCGTGCAGACCGAAACGCGTGGCCAGCCAGCGGTCGAACGCGCTCGGCGTGCCGCCGCGCTGCACATGGCCGAGGACCGTCGTCCGCGCCTCCTTGCCGGTGCGCTTCTCGATCTCCTTGGCCAGCCATTCGCCGACGCCCGACAGCCGGACATGGCCGAAGGAGTCCAGCGTCCCGTCCTTGAGAATCACCTCGCCGTCCTTGGGCATCGCGCCCTCGGCGATGACGACGATCGGCGCGTACGAGGCCTTGAAACGCGACGTCACCCAGGCGCAGACCTGGTCGACGTCGAAGCGCTGCTCCGGGATGAGGATGACGTTCGCGCCGCCCGCGAGACCCGAGTGCAGGGCGATCCAGCCCGCGTGCCGCCCCATCACCTCGCAGACGAGGACGCGCATGTGCGACTCGGCGGTGGTGTGGAGGCGGTCGATCGCCTCCGTCGCGATGCCGACCGCCGTGTCGAAGCCGAAGGTGTAGTCGGTCGCCGAAAGGTCGTTGTCAATGGTCTTGGGCACGCCCACACAGGGCACGCCGTGCACGTCGGAGAGCTGGGCCGCCACGCCCAGGGTGTCCTCGCCGCCGATCACGATGAGCGCGTCGACCTCGCTGCTCGCGAGGTTCTCCTTGATCCGGCGGACACCGTCCGACTCCTTGAGCGGATTGGTGCGCGAGGATCCGAGGATGGTGCCGCCGCGGGGCAGGATGCCTCGCACGGTGGGGATGTCGAGCCGTACGGTGTCGCCTTCCAGCGGTCCGCGCCAGCCGTCCCGGAAGCCGGTGAACTCGTACCCGTACTCCTGGACGCCTTTGCGCACGATGCCTCGAATGACCGCATTGAGCCCTGGGCAGTCGCCGCCCCCGGTCAATACTCCGACCCGCATGGAAACACTTCCCTTCGCCGTCGGTGACGCACCTGAGCCACGCCTGAGTGACACAGGTCACCCCGGCATGGTGCGCAGGGTCATTTCCGTTGCACCAGAGGGCGGCGGGAGGTGGTTGCGGGACGGCGGCGGGACGGGCGGGCGTTCACACGTCGTCGAGGCCGCGCTCGATCGCGTACCGCACCAGCTCAACGCGGTTGTGGAGCTGGAGCTTGCCGAGGGTGTTCTGCACGTGGTTCTGCACCGTGCGGTGCGAGATGACCAGGCGCTCGGCGATCTGCTTGTACGAGAGCCCCTTGGCGACCAGGCGCAGCACCTCGGTCTCGCGCTCGGTCAGCTGCGGCACCTTGGGGTCGTCGGACGCCGCGGGCGCGGGCTCGGAGGCGAGCCTGCGGTACTCGCCGAGGACCAGCCCGGCGAGCCCGGGGGTGAAGACCGGGTCGCCGACGGCGGTGCGCCGTACGGCGTCGGTCAGTTCGGCCGTACTGGCCGACTTCAGCAGATAGCCGGTGGCACCGGACTTCACCGCTTCGAGTACGTCGGCGTGCTCGCCGCTCGCCGAGAGGACCAGGACCCGCAGGCCGGGCTGGGAGCCGACGAGTTCCTTGCAGACCTGGACGCCGGGCATGCCGGGCAGGTTGAGGTCGAGGACGATCACGTCCGGGGTGGTGGCGGTCGCGCGGCGCACCGCCTGGGGGCCGTCACCGGCCGTCGCCACGACGTCGAAGCCGGCCTCGGTCAGATCGCGGGCGACGGCGTCGCGCCACATGGGGTGGTCGTCCACGACCATCACACGCGTCGCGCCGTCCGCGTCCTTCGCGTCGCCGGCCACGCCCGTGCCCCGCTCGTTCTTGTCCGTCTGCTCGCTCATCGCTCCGCCTTCCCCCGTGCAACCCGTGAATCCCGTGGAACCTTCAACTCGACTTCCGTGCCCTGGCCGGGGACCGAGATCAGCTCGGCCGTACCGCCCAGCTCCCGCAACCGCCCCCGGATCGACAGGGCGACACCGAGGCGCCCCTCCCCCTCGGCCTGCGCCAGCCGGCCCTCCGGGATCCCGGGGCCGTCGTCCCTGACCGTCACGATCACCTCGTCCGGCGAGTCCTCGACCAGGATCCAGGACCGCGCGCCGTCACCGGCGTGCTTGCGGACATTGTCCAGGGCGGCGTTCACGGCCGCGGCCAGCTCCCTGGCGGCCGCGGGCCGGAGCAGGACGGGAGCGCCCGGCTCGGCGAGCGTCACGGCGGAGCCGGCGAGCGGCGCCAGGAGCGTACGCAGATCCCACAACTCGGCCCCGCCGACGCCCTCGCCGTCGCTCCCGGCGTCATTCCCGGCCTCGTACTCCGCGTCGTCGATCGCGCGCACCACCGCCCCCAGCGAGGCGTCCTCGGAAGCGCGCGTGGTCGGCACGAGACCGCTGGAGACCAGTGTCCGCAGGGCGACCTCCTGCTCCCCGGCCATCCGGCCCAGCTCCGCCGCCTCGCCGCCGAGGGCCGTACCGCGCCGCTGCACCATCGCCAGGACCTGGAGCACGCTGTCGTGGATGTCGCGCGCCAGGCGCTCGCGTTCCCGGGTGGCCGCCTCGATCTCCAGGGCGCGCGCCAGGGTGCGTTCGGAGGCGCGGGCGACCTCCACGATGTAGCCGATCGCGATGGACGCCACCCACACCAGCAGCACGTTGTGCAGGGTGTCCCGGCTGGGGTTGCCGCGCCCGACCAGGTTGGCGACGGCGACCAGCGAGGAGGCGAAGGCCGCCCAGCGCCAGCCGCCCTTGACGGCGAAGGCGAGGACGGCGCCCGCGGTCCATATGCTCGGCAGGGTGGGACCGTCCTCGTACCGCGCCTGTACGTCGGCCACCGGGGTGAGCAGGACGCCGGCGAGGGCGATGGTGAGGTCGACACCGAGGAAGCGCTTGGTGCAGCTGACGGCGTTGGCCACCTTGGGCAGCGTGGCGACCGTCCAGACGACGACGACGGCGAGGTACGTGGCGGCGACCCAGGGCCGTTCGAACTTGTCGCGCGCGAAGGCGGCGATCAGGACCGCGTAGACCATGGTCAGCAGGCGGTACGCGGTGAGCGCGCGCCACAGCGGTTGCTCGACCGACATCCGTACGACCCGTTCACGTCCGGCCACGTGTCCCCCCCTGGTTCTCCCTGGTTCACGGATTCTTCCCGGGTGCTGCTCGCCGGACGGGCCTGATCAGCCCGTCTTCCCGGTCTTCTCCGCCTTCTCGGCCTTCTCGGCCTTCTCCGCCTTCTCCGCCTTCGCCTCTTCGGCGATCTTGCGCTTGGCCGCCGTCGCGTAGATGTCGACGTACTCCTGGCCGGAGAGCTTCATGATCTCGTACATGACCTCGTCGGTCAGCGAACGCAGGATGAAGCGGTCGCCCTCCATGCCTTGATAGCGGCTGAAGTTGAGCGGCTTGCCGATCCTGATCCCCGGCCGCATCAGCTTCGGCATCACCGTCCCGGGCGGCTGGATCTTCTCCGTGTCGATCATGGCGACCGGGATCACGGGCGCGCCGGTGGCGAGCGCCACGCGCGCGAGGCCGCCGGGCTTGCCCCGGTAGAGCCGCCCGTCGGGCGACCGTGTGCCCTCGGGATAGATGCCGAAGAGTTCGCCGCTCTCCAGTACCGCCATGCCGCTCTTGATGGCCGCCTCACCCGCGCCGCGCCCGCCGGAGCGGTCGACCGGCAACTGGCCGACGCCCTTGAAGAACGCGGCCGTGAGCCGCCCCTTCACACCCGGCGAGGTGAAGTACTCCGCCTTGGCGATGAAGGTGACCTTCCGGGTCAGGACCGCGGGGAGGAAGAACGAGTCCGAGAAGGAGAGATGGTTGCTCGCGAGGATCGCCGGCCCCTCGTCGGGAATGTTCTCGATGCCCTCCACCCAGGGCCGGAAAGCAAGCTTGAGCGAGCCTCCGATGGAGAACTTCATCGCGCCGTAGATCAACTCGGGTGCCTCCTGTGTGCTGTCGACCGACCTTAACCCGCGGGGGGCGCGCGGGTTCCGCCCTGGGGCGCCGACGGCTCTGGTCGGTGTCGGTCCGGTCGCGTACGGTGAAGTACCACTCCGAGACTCACGAACAGGAGACCCTGTGCCGGTCCTTCCTGGAGCCGAGCCGTACCGCCACGAGGGCGGAGATGTCGGCGTCCTCCTCTGCCACGGATTCACCGGTTCCCCGCAGTCGCTGCGCCCCTGGGCCGAGTATCTGGCCGCCCGGGACCTCACCGTGTCACTGCCGCTGCTCCCCGGGCACGGCACCCGCTGGGAGGACATGCAGATCACTGGCTGGCAGGACTGGTACGCGGAGGTGGACCGGGCGCTGCGGGAGCTGGGCGAGCGGTGCGAGCGGGTCTTCGTCTTCGGTCTCTCCATGGGCGGGACGCTGGCGCTGCGCCTCGCCGCCAAGCACGGGCACGCGGTGAGCGGCGTCGCCGTCGTCAACCCGGGGAACAAGGTGCACGGCCTTTCGGCGTACGCCCTGCCGCTCGCCCGTCATCTCGTCCGGACGACGAACGGCCTGCGCAGCGACATCGCGCTGGAGGGCAGCGAGGAGGTCGGTTACGACCGGGTGCCGCTGCACGCCGCGCACTCGCTGCGGAATTTCTTCCGGCTGGTGGACGGGGAGCTGCCCCAGGTCACCCAGCCGCTGCTGCTGATGCGCAGCCCGCGTGACCATGTCGTGCCCCCGGCCGACTCGGCGCGGATCCTCGGCCGGGTCTCGTCGACCGACATCCGGGAGGTCGTCCTGGAACAGAGCTACCACGTGGCGACGTTGGACCACGATGCGGAGCGGATTTTCGAGGAGAGTCACGCGTTCATCGGCCGACTCGCTCCGAACGTCGGGAAGAAGGGGAGCACAACCGGTGGCTGAGCATGACGCGGACCGCGAGCCGCAGCCGATCGACGAGGACGCCGCGTGGGCGGCGATCGTCGCGGGGTACGGGGAGGAGCCGGCCGATCCGCCGGGTGCCAAGCCCTTCAAGTCGGTCGAGGACCTGGCGCTCCTGGAGAGCGACCGGAACAGCACCGAGCCCGCGGCGCCCAAGGACAAGGGTTCCGGGACCACGAAGGCGGACCTCGGGCCGGTGAACCGGTCGGACGCCGGGCCGGACACGAAGCCGGACACCGCCGCCGGCACCAAGCCGGACACCACCGGCGCCGACGCCGAATCGGTCGTGACGCCCGCGCCGGTGCCCGAGCCCGCGCGTGAGCCGGACGCCAAGCCCGACAAGCCCTCGCTCGGCAGCTCCATCGTCTTCGCGCCCGGCGTGGCCGACGGCGGGCCGCGCGACTACTCGGTGGCGGAGCCCAAGGACGACGACCTCGACGACAGCGACGAGGGCCATTTCGTACCGCCCGAGCCGCCGCCGCTGCCGGAGGCCGATGTCACGGCCAAGTTCGCCTGGCTCGCCGTGATCGGCGGCCCGGTGCTCATGCTCCTCGCCGTGCTGTTCCAGTGGGAGATGACCTGGTGGCTGACGACGGTCTGTATCGGCGGCTTCCTCGGCGGCTTCGCCACGCTGGTGGCGCGGATGCAGCATGACGACGACGAGGAGGACGATCCGGGCCGCGGCGCGGTCGTCTGACACGGCGTCTGCCCTGGCACGGCGCCCGTCCTGACCCCGCGTCGGATCCGACGCGGGGTCAAGCTCCCTTTCGGGAGCCTGGGTTCACGACGCGGGCACGCGCAGGGCGGCCAGCACCGGAAGGTGGTCAGTGGCCGCCCGCAGGTCGCTCGCCTCGATGCCCGGCAGGCCCAACGGCACTCCGCAGCCCAGCACTTCGACACCCTCGGTCGTGAAGATCGCGTCGATGCGCTGATGCGGATCGGTGGGTGTCGAGGTGTACTCGCTCCCCCACGGCTTGACCGCCCAGGCGTCCCGAAGCTCCTCGGCGATCCGCCGGAACGAACGCCCCTGCGGCCGGTCGTTGAGATCACCCGCCACGACGGCGTGCGGCACGTCCATCGTCCGGACCCGGTCCAGCAGCATCCCCGCCTGGGCGAGGCGCTCGTCGGCCCGCAGGCTGAGATGGCAGCTGAGCAGCCCGATGCGGGCGCCGCCGATCCGTACGACGGCCGTGGCGAAGCCGCGCCGGTGCAGTCCCGGTGTGAGCGGCAGCAGTACGTCCTCCGTACGCTCCACGGTCGCGCGCAGCGAGCACAGCAGCAGCGGGCCCGCGGCGGTGCCGCCGCCGCTGAGGACGACGAGATCGGTCCGGGCGGCCAGCCACGCGGCGCGCTTGCGCCAGCGGAAGAAGCGCGGCGCCTCCTGGACGAGGACCAGGTCGGGCTCACAGGCCCGGATCACCCGGGCCAGCGCCTCGCAGTCGTCGCGCATGGAACGGATGTTGTAGCTGAGCACCCGGATCACGGCCGAACCGTCGGGCTCGGTACGGGAGTCGGGCAGCGAAATCATGGGGACGGGTCCACCCAGTCCACTCACCGGAGTTGTCACCGGTCCACGATAGGCCAACGCCCGCCGCACCCTTGAAGGGCGCGGCGGGCGTTGATCGTCCGGATACCGGGGTGCGTCCGGTGGCCGGTTCGTACAGGTCAGCCCTGGCGGGCCAGGTCCGCGGCGCCCACCAGCCCGGCCTTGCCGCCCAGTTGGGCGGCGAGAACCTGCGCGTGCGGACGCCATTCGCCGCCGATCAGCCAGCGGCGGAAGGACTTGCGGATCGGGTCGAGGACCAGTTCGCCCTCGTCCGAGACGCCACCGCCGACGATGAACGCCGACGGGTCGAAGAGCGAGGCCAGGTCGGCCAGGCCCGCGCCGGCCCAACGGGCCAGCTCCCGGAAGGAGTCGACGGCCACCGGGTCGCCCTCGCGGGCGGCGGCGCTGACGTGCTTGCCCTCGATGCCTTCGGGTGTGCCGTCGCCGAGACGCAGCAGGATCTCCGCGTTCTCGGGGGTGGCGTTGGCGCGTTGCTTCGCGTATCTGACGAGCGCGCGGCCCGACGCGTACTGCTCCCAGCAGCCCTGACTGCCGCAGCCGCACAGCAACCCGTCGGGTACGACCCGGATATGGCCGAACTCCGCCGCGACGCCGAAGCGTCCGCGGCGGAGTTTGTTGCCGATGATGATGCCGCCGCCCAGCCCGGTGCCGAGCGTGATGCAGATGACGTCGTCGTGGCCCTGTCCGGCCCCGAACTTGTACTCGCCCCAGGCCGCCGCGTTCGCGTCGTTCTCCACGACTACCTGCATCCCGACCCGCTGCTCGACCTTGTCCTTGAGCGGTTCGTGACGCCAGTTGATGTTCGGCGCGAACAGGACGGTGGCGCGCTTGTCGTCGACGTAACCGGCGGCGCCGATGCCGACGGCCTCGATGTCGTGTCCCTTGCCGGCGCCGGACACCGCGGCGCAGATCGCGTCGACGATGCCTTCGGCGGTCGGCGGGGTGGGCACCTGGTACGTATCGAGAATCGCGCCCTCTTCGTCGACCACGCCCGCCGCGATCTTCGTGCCGCCGATGTCGACGCCGATGGTGAGTCCCATGTGTCCCTCAGTTTTCGGTCGAGCCCCGCTGGGCCCAACCGTACCCGAGGGCGGGCGTCCCCCTGGTCAGTCCAGGTCGATGCGGTTGCCGGGGGTGGGGCCCTCGTCGCGGGGATCCGAGGGGTCGTTGGCCTTTTCGTCCGCCTTCTTCAGGCTGATGTCGGGCGCCTCGGACGGTCCCTGGGTCCAGCGGCGCTCGTCGCCCTCGACGGCGGAGCGGTAGGCGGCGAGCAGTTCGTTTCCGGCCGCCGCGAGGTGGTCGAAGATGTCGGGGTTGCGGTCGATGACCGGCTCGACGGCGGACTTGGCCTGATTGATGAACTGCTGGACGGCGCCCTGTGCGGCCATGCCGAGCAGCGGGCTCTGGAACGAGGACACCTTGTCGGCGACGGCGTCGACGAACCGGCGCAGTTCTTCGGAGGCGGAGCCGGGCGTCGTCCCGTGCACGGAACGACGACGGGCCTTCTCGGCGGCCAGGTCCTCGGCGCAGGCCGTGGCCCAGGCGTCCGGGTCGGCGGCGGGACGCTCGGTGGCATCGCTCATGGGTTACTCCCGCATGGGGCAAGGCGCCTCGTCCGGGGCGGACCGGAGGCTGTGTACCTTCGACGGTACCTGAACCCCGGCGGGACATTCAGGGAGTGCGCGGCCAGAGCCCCGGGTCCGGCGTGAAACGGACCTTCAGGACACCGTCCGTGAGCGCGGCGCCCGAGACGGTGCAGCGCCGCAGAGCCGCCGCGAGGGGCACGATGCGGTGGAACGGGCCGACGGTCAGCAGCAGTTCGTCGCCGCGCCGCACGAGGCCGACGTCCGCCTTCACGGCGCCGGGCAGTGGCAGGGACCACACCAGCAGCCCGTCCTCCTCCCGCCGGTCCTCGACCCACCAGGGATCGCGGTACGGCTCCGGGTCCGGACCCCCGCCCTCGTCCAGGTCCAGGTCCGGACCAAGATCGGCGAGATCGTCCAGTCCGCGCGGATCGCGGCCCAGGTGGCGCACCGAGCGCACCGGCCACGCGGAGCCTGAGCCGGCGCCGGAGTCGGACCCGGCGCCGGAGTCGGAGCCGTACTCCTCGCTCCACTCGTCCAGGCACTTCTGCTGCTGGGCGGCGAGCGTCGCGAGCCAGGCGTCGGACGAGTCCGTCGGCAGGACCTTGTTCGGTACGAGGGCGTCGACGCGCAGCCCGTACAGGCTGAGCCCGTCGCGGGCCACCCGCAGGGCGTCCCCGGCGGCCGGGCCGGGCTCGGCGACGAGCCGCACCGTCGTGGTGGGTGCCTCGATCAGCGCCTGGACGGCGGCCAGTTCCTCGTCCCTGCGGGCGGCGGCGCCGTACAGCCAGCCCGCCGGCATCGGTACCCCGGCGAGCTGCGCGATCATCGGCCGCAGCGCCCGCGCGGCCTGCCGCTCGGCGGGCAGGAGGCGGCCCAGCAGCCGGCGGAGCCGCTCGGGCAGAGCGAGCACGGACAGGGCGTCGCGCAGCGGCGGCAGGTCGACGACGAGCACGTCCCACCCGCCTGCCGAGGCCCGGCGCAGCGCCTGGAGCAGGGCGAACTGTTCGGCGCCCGGCAGCTCGGTCAGCTCCTCGCCGTCGAGACGCCGGGCGCCGAGCATGTCGAGCGCGGTGGCGGCGCGCTCCTGGAGCGCGAGGAATTCGGTGCGGAAGTAGTCGGCGGGGTCGACGCGCGCGGTCCAGAGGCCGGGCGTCACCTCGGCGGGTTCGACGGCGACGGCGGCCGGGGCGCCGAGGACGGCGCCGGGGCCCGCCGGGTCGGCGGAGAGCAGCAGCGTGCGGTCGCCGCGCCGGGCGGCGGCCAGGGCGGTCGCCGCGGCGACGGTGGTACGGCCCGCGCCGCCGGGGCCGGTGACCAGGACCGTACGGGGCGTTCCGGTCGTACGTGCGAGGGGCGCCGTGCTCTCCGTCATCAGGCGGTGGGCGTCTCGGCCGCTCCGGCGGATCCGGCGCTTCCGGGGGCACTCTCGACGCGCTTCTTCAGACCGGCCAGGGCGCGGTCGATGATGACCTTCTCGGCCTTGCGCTTGATCATGCCGAGCATCGGGATCTTGACGTCGACGGTCAGCCGGTAGGTGACCTCGGTACGCTCGCCGCCGCCCGCCGGCGCCAGGTGGTACGAGCCGTCGAGCGACCGCAGCATCTGGGACTTGACCAGCGTCCAGCTGACCTCGTCACCGCCGGTCCAGGTGTACGCGAGGGTGTGGTCGTCCTTGATCGCGCCCGCGTCCAGCACCAGCCGGACCTGCTCGGCGCGGCCCTCGGCGTCGGTGGAGAGGACCTCGGCCTCCTTCACCTCGCCGGTCCACTCGGGATAGCGGGCGAAGTCGGCGATCACGCCCATCACGTCGGCGGGTGCCGCCTCGATCGTGATGCTCGACTTGGTGTGCTCCGCCATCGACGTGCTCCTCCAGATGGTGTCTCCCCGGTGGTGCGGGGCGACGGTCACGCTTACCGGTACCGGCCGTGCAGCGTGCAGGTTATCGCGTGCGCGCCGGTCACCATTCCATGGCCCAGGGCCGTCCGGTGGACGCGAAGTGTCCGACGTTCACACATTCCGTCGAGCCGACGCGCATCCGGGGGGCGAGCGGCTGATGGACATGGCCGAAGAGGGCGTACCTCGGTTTCGTACGGCGCAGGGCGTCCAGCAGCGCGCGGCTGCCGCGTTCGAAGCGGCGGGCGACGGTGTCGTACGTCAACTCGGGTACCTCGGGCGGGATGTGCGAGCAGAGGACGTCGACCGCGCCGAGCCGCTCGACCTTGGCCGCGTACTCCTCGTCGGAGATCTCGTACGGGGTGCGCATAGGGGTGCGCAGACCGCCGCCGACGAAGCCGAAGACGCGGCCCCCGATCTCGACCCGCTCACCGTCGAGGACGGTCGTGCCCGGTCCGGCGTACTCGGGCCAGAGGGCGGGGATGTCGACATTGCCGTAGGTGGCGTACGTCGGGGTGGGCAGGACGGCGAACATTTCGGCGTACTGCCGCCGTACGGCCGCCTCGATGGCGGTGTCCCGGTCGCTCTCCAGCCCGGCCCACAGGTCGCGGCCCAGGTCACGGGCCTCGTCGAAGCGGCGGGCGGTGCGCAGCTCCACGATGCGGTCGGCGTTCTCCTTGCCGAAGAGTTCGGGGAAGATGCCGCGCGAGTGGTCGGCGTAGTCGAGGAAGAGGACGAGGTCGCCGAGGCAGATCAGGGCGTCCGCGCCGTCGCCGGCCCGCGCGAGGTCGCGGGCGTTGCCGTGCACGTCGCTGACGACATGGACGCGGGTCCGGGTGCGGCCGTTTCCGCCGGCCGCGTCACCCGTCCCGTCCGTACCGCCGCCCGCGTTCCCGCCGCCGTTCTCGCCACCACGCATGCCGCTCACCCTAGATCGCCGCCTTCCTGCTGTGTAGAGGGGTCCGGACCTGCGGTTACTCACACGCCCGCACAGCTGTGGACTACTCTGCGCGAAGGACCGTCAAAAAACGTGTGACGCAGCGAACATCTGGCCAGGACCCCCTATCCGGAACGGAGTACCGGTGGGTAACGTCCGGGCCGTCCCGTCGTGCTCACCCCCGAGAGCACCTGCCCGATGTGGACCGCAGCCGGTTCGGCACAGTGCCGTGCCACCGGCGCCCGACGAGGAGCAGCAGTCTTGCGCGAGTTCAGCCTTCCGGCCCTGTACGAGGTCCCCTCGGACGGCAACCTGACGGACCTCATCGGCCGCAACGCCGCTCAGCATCCCGATGCCGCCGTCATGGGCCGCAAGGTCGACGGGGTGTGGACGGACGTCACGGCTGTCCAGTTCCTCGCCGAGGTACGGGCGGTGGCCAAGGGGCTGATCGCGTCCGGCATCCGCCCGGGTGAGCGGGTCGCCCTGATGTCGCGGACCCGGTACGAGTGGGTGCTGCTCGACTTCGCGATCTGGAGCGCGGGCGCCGTCACCGTACCGGTGTACGAGACCAGCTCCGCCGAGCAGGTGCAGTGGATCCTCGGCGACTCGGGCACCGCGGCCGTGATCGTGGAGTCCGACGAGCACGCGGCGGCGGTCCGGTCGGTCTCCGACGGGCTGACGCGGCTGCGCCACGTCTGGCAGATCGACCGGGGCGACGACAAGGGCTGTGTGGCGGAACTGACCGCCGCGGGCGCGGAGATCACCGAGGCGGTGGTCGACGAGCGCAGCGCGACGGCGAAGGCCGACGATCCGGCGACGATCGTCTACACCTCGGGGACCACCGGCCGCCCCAAGGGCTGCGTGCTGACGCACCGCGCCTTCTTCGCGGAGTGCGGCAACGTGGTGGAGCGCCTGAAGCCGCTGTTCCGTACGGGCGAGTGCTCCGTCCTGCTCTTCCTGCCCGCCGCGCATGTCTTCGGCCGGCTGGTCGAGGTGGCCTCCGTGATGGCGCCGATCAAACTCGGCTGCGTACCGGACATCAAGAATCTGACCGAGGAACTGGCCGCGTTCCGGCCGACGCTGATCCTCGGGGTGCCGCGCGTCTTCGAGAAGGTCTACAACTCGGCGCGCGCCAAGGCCCAGGCGGACGGCAAGGGCAAGATCTTCGACCGGGCGGCGCGGACCGCGATCGACTACAGCCGCGCGCTGGGCAGCGCGCAGGGTCCGTCGCTCGGGCTCAGGATCCGGCACAAGGTCTTCGACGCGCTCGTGTACGGCAAGCTGCGCGCGGTCCTCGGCGGTCGCGGCGAGTACGCCATCTCCGGCGGCGCCCCGCTGGGCGAACGGCTCGGTCACTTCTTCCGCGGCATCGGTTTCACGGTGCTGGAGGGGTACGGCCTGACGGAGACGTGCGCGGCGACCGCGTTCAACCCGTGGGACCGGCAGAAGATCGGCACGGTCGGGCAGCCGCTGCCGGGTTCGGTGATCCGGATCGCCGACGACGGCGAGGTGCTGCTGCACGGCGAGCACCTGTTCACGGGCTACTGGAACAACGAGGCGGCGACGGTGGAGGCGCTGGCCGACGGCTGGTTCCACACCGGTGACATCGGCACCCTCGACGAGGACGGGTATCTCGCGATCACCGGCCGCAAGAAGGAGATCCTGGTGACGGCGGGCGGCAAGAACGTCGCGCCGGCCGTGATCGAGGACCGTATCCGCGCGCACGCGCTGGTCGCCGAGTGCATGGTCGTCGGCGACGGGCGTCCGTTCGTGGGCGCGCTGGTGACGATCGACGAGGAGTTCCTGGCCCGCTGGGCGAAGGACCACGGCAAGCCGGCGGGCTCGACGGCGGCGACGCTGCGCGAGGACCCGGATCTGCTGGCGGCGGTCCAGCAGGCGGTGGACGACGGCAACGCGGCGGTGTCGAAGGCGGAGTCGGTGCGCAAGTTCCGCGTCCTTCAGGCGCAGTTCACCGAGGACGCGGGGCACATCACGCCGTCGCTGAAGCTGAAGCGCGGTGTGGTGGCGAAGGACTTCGCGGACGAGATCGAGTCGCTCTACCGCGCGTAGGACACACCGGGTCCGGCTACAGCAGCGCCCGCAGCCGCTCCGCCAGCAGGTCCCAGCGCCAGCGTTCCTCGACCCACGCACGGCCGCGGGCGCCCATCCGGCGCCGCAGTTCGGGGTCGCCGAGCAGCGTCACGATACGGTCCGCCGATTCCTCGGCGGCGAGCGCGGCGGGGCCGCCGCGCACCACCCACCCCGTCTCGCCGTCCAGCACCGCGTCGGGCGCGCCGCCGGAGTCGCCCGCGACCACCGGGAGCCCCGTCGCGGAGGCCTCCAGGTAGACGATGCCCAGGCCCTCCACGTCGAGGCCGCCGCGCCGGGTGCGGCAGGGCATCGCGAAGACGTCGCCCGCGCCGTAGTGGGCGGGCAGTTCGGACCAGGGCACGGCGCCGGTGAAGCGTACGGAGTCGGCGACGCCCGTCTCGGCCGCCAGCTTCCGCAGCTCCTCGGCGTACGGTCCACCGCCGACGATCAGCAGCACGGCGTCCGGGACCCGCGCCAGGATCGCGGGCATGGCGAGGATCAGCGTGTCCTGCCCCTTGCGCGGCACCAGCCGGGAGACGCAGACGACGACGGGCCGCTCGGCGAGCCCCAGCCGCTCGCGTACCGCGTCACCGCCCGACGCCGGGTGGAACGTCTTCTCGTCGACACCGGGCGGCAGTTGGACCATGCGGCCGGCCGCGTCGGGCGTGAGCGCGGCGGCGATGCGTGAGCGCGTGTACTCGCCGAGGTAGGTGATCGTGTCCGTGCCCTCGCCGATCCGGCGCAGCAGCTGCCGGGACGCGGGCAGCTGCGCCCAGCCCGCCTCGTGGCCGTGCGAGGTGGCGACGATCCGCCGGGCACCGGCCCGGCGCAGCGCGGGGCCCATCAGTCCGAGCGGGGCCGCGGCGCCGAACCACACGGACTCGCAGCCGTGTTCGCGCAGCAGTCCCACCGCCCGCCGGGTCACTCGCGGGGTCGGCAGGAGCATCGTCGTACGGTCGCGCACGACCGTGAAGGGCTGCTCGGCGTCGAAGGCCGCCGTCGCCTCCGCGCCCTCGGCGCCGCGCTTCCAGGTGGAGGCGTAGACGACGATCCGGTCGGGGTCCAGCCGTAGCGCCATGTTGTGCAGGAACGCCTGGATGCCGCCGGGCCGGGGCGGGAAGTCGTTGGTCACGATCAAGGTCTTGTGCATCGCCGCCGACAGTACCGAACGGCCCCGCCTCATCGTTCCCACGCCTGTCCCCCCGCATGATGGCTCCCGCCAACGCATGTACATATCGGTCAAAACGGGCAGGTACTCATGACGGTCGAGGACACGACACGCGTCGGAGCGGCCGCGGGGGCCGCCGGGGTCGGGGGGAGCCGCGCGGTCGGCGTGCTCGGCACGGTCGGGCCGGTCACGGTGTGGCTCCTCACCAGGACCGTGACGATGCTCTGCGTCCTGCGGATCATCGTCACACCGGGCTCCGACGTCACCCCGGACGTCTCCGTCACCTACCAGGGCTGGTACGACGTCCTGCGCGCCGGCACCTTCCCCCAGTCGGACGTCACCTGGCAGTACCCGCCCGCCGCCGCGTTCGCGATCCTCTCCCCCGCCCTGCTGCCCTTCCTCGGCTACGCCACGGCGTTCTTCACCCTGTGCCTGCTCTGCGACGCGCTGGTCTTCGGGCTGCTGCTCCGCACGGGGCTGCGCCCGGGACGCTCGACACGCGGTGCCTGGGTGTGGGTGGCCGGCGTCGCGGTGCTCGGGCCCACCGTCTACGCCCGTTACGACGTGATGGTCACCGCCGTCGCCGTCTGCGCCCTCCTCGTGGGCCTCCGCAGACCCCAACTGCTCGGCGCGCTGGCCGGGTTCGGGGCGCTGCTGAAGGTGTGGCCGGTGCTGCTGCTGATCGGTACGCCGCGCGGCCGGGCCACCCGGCTGTCCTGGTCCGCCGCCGTCGCGACGGCCCTCGCGCTGCTCGCCATGGTGTCGGCGGTGCTGCCGGGCGCGCTGGACTTCCTCACCGCGCAGCGCGACCGGGGCACCGAGGTCGAGTCGCTGGGCGCGCTGGTCTTCCATGTGGCCCGGCATCTCGGCTGGGACGGCGCGGTGATGTTCAGTTACGGCTCGGTGGAGTTCCGGGGGCCGTACGTGCCCCTCGTCAGCGCGCTCGCCCTCGTCCTCAGCGTGACCGCCTTCGGCTGGCTGCTCGTCTGGCGGCTGAAGGCGGCGACGTTCACCGCGAGCACCTTGTGCGACGCGGCGTTCACCGCCGTCCTGCTGTTCACCGTCACCAGCCGGGTGATCAGCCCGCAGTACATGGTCTGGCTGGTCGGCCTGGCCGCCGTCTGTCTGCTCCTGCGGTCCAGCCCGATGACGCTGCCCGCGGTGCTCGTGGTGGCGGCCTCCGCGGTCACGGTGCTCGAATTCCCACTGCTCTTCTCGCACGTGACGGCGAGCGACTGGCTGGGCGTGACCCTCCTCGTCGTACGCAACGGGCTGCTGGTCGCCGCGACGCTGACCGCGTGCGGCCGGCTGTGGCGCGCGACGGTGCCGGGCCCGCGCACCCGCCAGGAGGCGGCGGACACGGCCGGGAGCGGTGACGGGGCCCAGGAGGACGAGTCCCGGCTGCTCGGCTCCTGAGCGCCCGCACAGGGGGCGTGGGGCGTGTCCGGAAGGTACGCCCGTCCGCCCGAGGGCGACTCCTCAGCGCAGCCGCTCGCTCATGTGGTCCCGCCACAGCGTGGTGAACTTCTCCGGCGTCACCGACAGCACCTCGTTCATCGCGTCCTCGACGGCACCCTCGCGCTGCTCGTGCTTCCCGACCGCCCGGTAGAAGTCCGTCAGCTTCCGCTCGCCCCAGCGCTGGGCGATCAGCTCGCACGCGAGGCGCCCGCCCTCGTACGCGCGCGCCAGTTCGTCCGCCTTCGCGTCGAAGGCGAAGTCACCGTCCTCGGGGAGCGCGGCGGGCAGTTCACCCCGGCGCAGGGACCGTTCGAGCTCCGGCGCCGCCTGCCCGTCCGTGCGGCTGGTGTCCCGGTAGGCGGCCCAGTCGGAGAAACCCTCCGACAGCCACATCGGGGTGGCCCCGGAGGTGTCCGCCCGCGTCGCCACATGGGTGGTCTCGTGGGTGAGGACCACCCGGCGCCCGAAGTCGCCCAGGATGCCGTACGCGTCGGGGTTGACGATCACCCGGTCCGCCGGCGAGGAGCCCTGCTGCCGGGTCTCACCGGTCGTGACGGCGGCGATGCCCCGGTAGCTCGTGGCCGAGGCGCCCAGCAGACCGGCCATCGACGCCACCGACCCGGGCACCAGCACCACGACGCGGCCCGACCAGGTGCCGGGCCAGGCCTCGTCGACGGCGGGTACCGCCCGGTCGGCGACGGCGGCGATCTCGCGGAGCCGGGCGTTGTCCTGGCCGACGCCGAGGATCAGGCTGCGCCTGCCGTGGACGACGTCGACGGCGCCCTGCTGCCAGAGCTGCTGCACACCGCCCTCGCCGGGCCGGTCGGCCGTCACGTACCAGCGCCCGTCCCGTTCCGTCAGCTCCAGCGTGCGGGCCGAGGTGACGGGCGCGCTGTCGTAGCCCGCTATCCGGTAGCGCAGCTCGGCGCTCGCCGTCGCGCGGGTGCCGGAGCGGTCGACGTCCCGCACCTTGTACTCCCAGGACCGCACGGGCACGTCGGTGAGGTTCCGATACGTCCGCCGCTCGGCGGCCAGCAGGTCGTCGGCGGCGGGGTCGACGGCGGCCAGATAGCCGCTCTCGTCACGGTCGAGCAGGGCGTCGGCGCGACGGTCGAGGATCCGCTGGATCGCGCCGGTGGCGGCGTCGGTCGCGGTGGGCGCGGAACAGCCGGAGGCGACCAGCAGACACCCGAGCAGCGCGGCCGCCGCACGGCGGCGCACCGTGCCGCGACGGGTCGGACGCCACCGACCCGCCGCACGTCTCCGGGTCGTACGTCCCTGACCTGCCACCCTGCCGATCGTACGGGGCGCCGCGAGGACGAATCCCGACAGAGCGTCGGCGACGGGGCCGGGCGGCGCTCAGACGCGGGTGACCGACGAGACCGGCATCATGCCCACCGGGTCGTAGCGGACCGAGGCGCCGGGGTAAGGCGCGTGCACCACCTGGCCGTTGCCCATGTACATCCCGATGTGGCTGGCGTCGTCGCGGTAGGCGACCAGGTCGCCGGGTCTCGCCTCGGAGAGCGGCACCTGCTGTCCCGCGTACCGCTGCGCCTGCGAGGTGCGCGGCAGGGAGACGCCCGCCTGTGCGTACGCCCACTGGGTCAGGCCCGAACAGTCGAACCCCGAGGGGCCGTTGGCGCCCCACACGTAGGGCAGGCCCACCACACCGCGGGCCGCGCGGGCGGCGGCAGCCGCCCGCGCCGACGCGGGCGCCTCGCCCGAGAGCGACAGCGGGCCGCCGTCGCGCCCCGAGCGCGAGGCCCGGTCGGCGTCCCTCTCGGCGTCCGGCAGCGCGTTCAGCAGCCGCCGCGCCTCGCCGAGCTTGGCTTCGACGGTGCGCTTGTGGCGGGCGACGGCGGCCCGGCTGCGTTCCAGTTCGGCGAGGTCCTTGGTCGCCTCGTCGCGCTGCAGGCCGAGCTTGCGCTGGGCCTTCCCGAGGTCGCGCAGGGCGACCGCCTGGCGGTCGCTCAGCCGGTCGAGCGCCTCGGCCCGGTCGAGATAGCTGTCCGGGTCGGAGGAGAGCAGCAGCGCGAGCGCCGGGTCGAGCCCGCCGGAGCGGTACTGGGCGCCGGCGATCGAACCGAGCGCGCCTCGCATCCGGTTGACGCGCTCCTGGCCCCGGGCCGCGCTGTCCTGCACCCGGTTCACGCGCTGGCGCAGCACACCGGCCCGCTCGCCCGCCTCGTTGTACCGCTCGGTGGCCTTCTCGGCCTCCTCGAACAGCCGGTCGACGGTCGACCGGGTCGCCTCGGTCGTGTCCCGCGGGTCCGCGCTCGCCGGCGCCGTCCCGAGGGCGGCCGCGGCGGTGACCGCGGCGGCGGACAGGACCGTGACCCGGGTGCCCCGGCTGTGGCCGGGGTGTGAGGAACGACGATGGGACACCACAGGAAGCCGCACTTCCTTCCGCTGGACGCAACTGCGCAGCCCCTGCCGCCCGACGGGCGGAAACATGGCCGGGAGCTGCGGCGCAGCAGACAGTAACCGTGCGGACACGGAGTGACCAAAGACCGCGCCGGGCACAGACAGTGATGCCCCGCCGGAGACCACAGGTCACCGGCGGGGCGTGCGTCAGCGGGAGTAACCGGAGTTCGCCCGAACGGGCGGTCGCGGTCGTGTCCGTGAAGGGGCCGTATGTATGCGGCGTAGTGGGGTCGTACGTGCAGGCCGTCGTAAATCCGCAGCCCGCGCGGTCGCGTCAGACGCGGACGCCGAACTGGAAGCTGCCGGCCCACTCCATGGATTCGTACCGCACCACGGTGCCCGGCTTGGGGGCGTGGATGACCTGGCCGTTGCCGACGTACAGCGCGACATGGCTCAGACCGCTGAAGAAGACGAGGTCGCCGGGGGCGAGTTCGCCGCGGCCGATCTTCACGCCGTCGTTGACCTGGGTGTACGTGGTCCTGGTGAGGCTCACGCCCGCCTGGGCGTAGGCCCACTGGGTCAGCCCGGAGCAGTCGTAGGAGTTGGGTCCCTCGGCACCGGATATGTACGGCTTGCCCAGCTGGGTCTTGGCGGCGGCCAGCGCGGCGGCGGCCATGCCCGAAGAGGCCGTCTCGTTGCCGAGGTTGACGCGCTCGTTGCCACGGGCCGCGCGCTTCGCGTCGTCGGCCTGGATCTGCGCGCGCTCCTGGGCGGTCAGCGTGTTGAGAAGCTTGTTCGCCGCGTTGAGCTTGGTCTGGACGTCCTTCTTCTTCTTGGCCAGCTCCGTGCGCGTGTCGGAGAGGTCCTTCAGCTTGAGGGTCGCCTCCTTGCGCTGCTGCGCGAGGGTCCGCTGCTTGGCCTGGATCTTCTCCAGCGCGCTGACCTGCTTGCTGCCCATCTGGTCGAGCACGGAGGCCTTGTCCAGATAGTCGTCAGGGTCGGCGGAGAGGAAGAGCTGGAGGGCGGGGTCGATGCCACCGGTGCGGTACTGGGCGCTGGCCATCGAACCGAGGCCGGTACGGAGCTCGTTGAGCTCCTCCTGGCCACGGGCGACCTTGTCCTGCATCGCCTCGACCTGCTTCTCGAGCTTCTTTTCCTTCTCCTCGGCGCCGCTGTGCGCCTCGGTCGAGGCCTCGGCCTCGTGGTAGAGCTTGTCGACCTTTTCCTTGACGTCTTCCTTGGTCGGCTTCGGATCGGCCTGCGCGGCCTGGGACGTCAGGGCGACAGCTGCGGCTGCGGTCGCGGTGAGCACGGTCACGCGGGCGCGGCTCGGCTGCTTGGGACGACGGTGGGACGCCACGAAGGCGAGCTCCTTCTTCCTCGAGCCGCCTACCGGGTGTGGGGAGCGAGTCCCCGGCTCCATGCGGTCCAGTTCTCCCGGCGGGGCCGGGAATCCGGTACTACCGGACTGAACTACACGAATTCGGCGGTTCCTTCGCCGCCACCCCGGATGGGTGATCAACCGCGCGAAGGTTCGAGGCCTGACCCTAGTGACCTTCTTGTGATCAGTTCAAATCCTGAAGGGAAAAAATTTCGCCTCGGAGTGGTTTCTTCACATACATCGCACGGACAGTGATGAACAATTGACGCTGTGGTGCGACATGGTATGACCAAATGCCGCATTGGACACAGGAGTTACTAGACGCGCGAAAGCCGCTTCAGCAACAAGGCGGACGCGACGGGGCGCGCGCCGGCCCGCGCCACTCCGTCGGCGACCTCACGGTCGGTGGAGACGACCACCACCGGACGCCCCGGCGGCTCCGCCCGGACGAGCTGACGGATCAGCTCGTCCGCCGTCACACCCGGCTTGGAGAACAGCACCCGCACCCCGCGCGGCGGCGCGAGCAGTACGGGGGCGGCCAGTTCGGCCCCGTCGAAGACACATGTCATCTCGGCGCCGGACTGCGCCGCGAGCATCGCGAGCCCGCCGAGCAGCCGCAGCCGCTGCTTCTCCAACGGCATCGTCGGATAGCCGGTCTTGGTGACGTTGTAGCCGTCGACGACCAGATGCGCCTGCGGCAGCGCCAGCAACTGGTCCAGCAGCGCGGGGTCCATGTCCGACAGCGCGCGGGCCGCGACGTCCTTGGGAGACATCCGGCCGGGCTCCACGGCGTCGACCAGATCGGCGGGGTGCGCGGCGGCCGGCGGCAGCGCCAGCTCGCGCCGCAGCCCCTGCGCCGACTCCAGGACGGTGTCCAGCAGCAGCCGTAGCCGCATGTCCTCCACCGAGCGCCCCTCACGGGCGGCCCGGCGCCCCGCCTCCACGGCCGCCTCCGCCTCCGCGAGCCGGGCCTTGAGGCGCCGTGACTCGCTCACCGCCGCGGACAGCTGGGTCGCGGCCTCCGCGCGGGCCGTCTCGATCTCGGCGGCCGTACGGCGCAGGGCGGCCTCACCGCGCTTCACGTCGCTCAGTGCGCTGCGCAGCTTGCGGTGCGTGGACTCGGCCTCCCTGCGGGCGGCGTCCAGCTCCGTACGGAGGCGCTCCGTCTCGCTCTTCGTCGAGGCGCGGGCCAGCGTCAGTTCCTCGCGCAGCCGCTCCAGCTCGCGGCGGTTCTCCTCGTCGACACGCTCGGCGTCGGCACGCTGGACCTCCTCGCCCGCTGCGGCCACCAGCTTCACCCAGCCGACGGGGCGCAGGACATAGGCCGCCGCCGCCACGTCGACGGGATCGGCGGCCGGGGGCGGCGATCCCGATTCGACCGCGGCGGCCAGCTCGGGGTCCGCCTGGCCGAACCGCTCACCGATCCGCTGCCGGAACAGCGGGTCGCTCTCCAGGGCGGCGGCCATCGCGTTGCCCGCGAACCGGGCGCGTCTGGTCGGCGTGAAGCGCGCGTACTGTCGTAGCTGGGCGGGCAGTTCGGTGACGGTCAGACCGCCGAAGGCGTCCGAGACCAGCGCCACGACCCGGCGCCGTACTCCCTCGGGCAGCGGCCTGTCGAGCGCCTCGGCGTCGCCGCCGGCCGCACCGGCCGGCTCAGCGCCACTTGCGGGCTGCTCCACGATCCGTCACCCCACTACCCTTTCGGGCGGCTCCCTCAGGAACCGGCGCCCGGCCTGTCAACCAGTTCGATCTGATCCACCGCGTTGCACCAGCGGCAGCGGACGGACTCGATGGTCTCACTGACCACGTCGCGCTCCTCGACCTTCGACTGCCCGGCCAGGTCCAGATGGACGTACTCCACCACCTTGGACGAGCGCGTCACGTCGAACCGGGTGAGATTGCCGCACAGCGTGCAGCGCCACCGGGTGGCGTCGGTCGGCAAGGGAACCGTCGTCATCGTGCCGTCCTCGTTTCGTCGAGCCCTGATGTCCTGATGTCCTGAATTCCTGCGGCCTTGAGGTCGAGCCTGCCGTGCCGTGACCCCGGTGTGGCGCCGAACCGGGGAAGTACGCGCCCGTAACCCTACGGCCTCCCGCGTACCCCATGTCGCGGCGAGGCGGTCTGTGCCTGTCTGTCCGCGTACGGGATGATCCATGGATGATCAATTGGCGCGCGGCGGCCGGAGCGCCGGTGGTGACCTACGGTCTGATCGGCCTGTGCGCTCTGGCCTTCCTGACCGGTCCGCTCTCGGGGTTCAATCCCGCGTACGGGACGGGCGACACCCTGCTCGCCGCGCAGAGCGCGTACTTCGAACGCTGGGGGGTGATTCCCGACCAGCTGATGAGCGGTGACTCCCACGCGCTCCTCACCCCTCTCACCGCGCTGTTCGTCCACGGCAGCTGGCTCCATCTGCTGGGCAACCTGCTCTTCCTCTACGTCTTCGGGGCGATGGCCGAGGAGCGGATGGGACGAGTGCGGTTCACCCTCTTCTATCTCGTCTGCGGATATCTCGCGCTGCTCGCCTACGCGGTGGCGAACGCGGACTCCGACCAGACCCTGGTGGGCGCGTCGGGCGCGATCTCCGGTGTGCTCGGCGCCTTCCTCTGTCTCTTTCCCCGCGCGCGCGTCACCAGCCTCTTCCCGTTCCTTTTCTTCCTGCCGCTGCGCTTCCCCGCCTGGATCGTCCTGATCTTCTGGTTCGTCCTGCAGTGGCTGGCGGCCCGGAACGCCGAGCCGGGCCCCGGCGTCGCGTATCTGGCGCATCTGGTGGGCTTCGCCCTCGGCTTCGTCGGCGCCTGGGGGCTCTTCCGGCGTACGGCTAGAGTGAAGCCCCGTCCCGTGGCCACCGAGGGAGAACGTCAACCGTGATCACCGCGATCGTGCTCATCAAGACCAGCGTCGACCGGATCCCCGAGATCGCCGAGTCCATCGCGGGACTGGAGAGCGTCAGCGAGGTCTTCTCCGTCACCGGCACCTACGATCTGATCGCCATGGTGCGGGTCCCCAGGCACGACGATCTGGCGGACGTCATCCCCGGCAGCATCAGCAAGATCCCGGGCGTCGAGGCCACGGACACGCACGTGGCGTTCCGTACGTACTCCCAGCACGACCTGGAAGCCGCCTTCGCCATCGGCCTCGACGCCTGAGCGTTCTTCTTCAGCCGCGGTCGGGGACGCAACGGCCGTCCTCGGTGCGGTAGTTCCAGCGGGCGCCGTCCCGGACGAGTTCCCCGACCGCGCCGATGAAGCGGGCCACGTGCTCGTCCGGCGTGCCGGCCCCGAAGCTGACCCGGATCGCGTTCAGCGACTTCTCACCGGGACCGGCGTCCGGCGCGCCGCACTCCCCCGGGTCCCCGGCGTCGCCGCCCAGCAGGGTCCTGACCAGCGGGTGGGCGCAGAACAGTCCGTCCCGTACGCCGATGCCGTACTCCGCCGAGAGCGCGGCGGCGAAGTGGGAGCTGTTCCAGCCGTCCACGACGAAGGAGATGACACCCACCCGGGGCGCGTCGTCGCCGAACAGCGAGAGCACCCGCACCTCGGGCACCTCCGCGAGCCCCTCGCGCACCCGGGCCACCAGTTCCTGCTCACGCTCCACGAGCCGGTCGAAGCCCGCCTCGGTGAGCGCCTTGCAGGCCGAGGCGATCGCGTACACACCGATGACATTCGGCGATCCGGCCTCGTGCCGGGCCGCGGTGGTGTGCCACTCGACGTCCACACCGCCGTCGCCGCGGCGCGCGACCTTGCGGCTGGCGCCACCACCGGCGAGGTACGGCTCCGACTCCCGCAGCCAGTCGGCGCGGCCCGCGAGCACGCCGGAGCCGAACGGCGCGTACAGCTTGTGCCCGGAGAAGGCCACCCAGTCCACGTCCAGCTCCGCGATGTCCACGGGGTGGTGCGGGGCGAGCTGCGCGGCGTCGAGGACGATGCGCGCGCCGTGGGCGTGCGCGGTGGCGGCCAGTTCACGCACGGGCCACAGCTCGCCGGTGACGTTGGAGGCGCCGGTGACACACACCAGGGCGGGGTCCTTCGGGTCGTGTCCGGCGAGGGCGCGCTCCAGCGTGTCGACGGCCTCGTCGGGGGTGCGCGGCGCGTTCAGGTAGCTGACGCGGGCGTCGCGCCAGGGCAGCAGCGACGCGTGGTGCTCGGTCTCGAAGACGAACACCTCGCAGTCCGCGGGCAGCACGGCGGCCAGCAGGTTGAGCGAGTCGGTGGTGGACCGGGTGAAGACGACCTGGTCGTCCTCGCGACAGCCGAGGAAGTCGGCGACGGTGCGGCGGCTGTTCTCGAAGAGGTCGGTGGAGAGCTGCGAGAGGTACCCGGCGCCGCGGTGGACGCTGCCGTAGTACGGGGCGTAGGCGGCGACGTCGTCCCAGACACGCTGCAGGGCGGGGGCGCTGGCCGCGTAGTCGAGGGCCGCGTAGGTGACTTCGCCGCCGGTGACGAGGGGGACGGTGACATCGCGTCCGAGGACGGGCAGCGGCTGGTCGGTGGTGGTGTGGCTGAGGGCGTCGATGGGTGCGGACATGGCGGTATCTCCCGGCAGGACGAGGCGGAAACGGCATCAGGACCCGACAGGCGGACGCGTCGTCGTGACGGCGGATGCCGTGACGGCGCGGGACGCACTGCGGGGGTGGCGCTCACTGAAGAGGGCTCGGGCCCTTGTCTCCGGCGCGGGACGCACCGGAAGGGCCGAAGGCCCTATCGCATTCGCTTGCTCACGAGACTGCTCCCTTGAGGACCAGGACCCCAGGGATGACGACATCCGAACGATGTCCAGGGGTCCGCGCTTGCCGCAGACCTCGCTGCCTACGGCCTGGTCTTCACCCGGGGCACCCCGCCACGGACGGAGGGTTGCCGGACAGCGGGCCGGGGCCGTAGTCGCTGTCACTCATGACCTGGGGTGAGATTACCCCACCCGTGCGCGACGGCCCAGACGGCGTCCGCGATACGGGACACGCCGCGGTGCGCGGCTCATGGGCCGCGCCTGTCCTCGATCGCCGGACGGGCGCGATCGAGCCCGTCCGGCGGTCGAGGACGAACCGGCCACCGGCCGTCCTCGGCCGGCGCCTGCCACTACGCGTTGCTCGCCGCCACCCAGCGCTCCAGCGCCTGCTTCGCCGCGCCCGAGTCCACCGCTGCCGCCGCCCGCGCGAATCCCGCCGCGAGCTGGTCGTTCAGTGTGCCGTCGGCCGGCTCCAGCGCCACCAGCGCCGCCGCCGCGTTCAGCAGGACCGCGTCCCGTACGGGGCCGGTCTCACCGGCCAGCAGCCGGCGCGCGACGTCCGCGTTGTACGACGCGTCCGCGCCCCGCAGGGCCTCGACCGGAACCAGCTCCAGGCCGATGTCCCTGGGGTCGAAGGCCTGCTCCGTGACCTGGCCGTCCCGAACCACCCATACGTGTGAAGTGGCGGTCGTGGTCAGCTCGTCCAGACCGTCGTCACCGCGGAAGACGAGCGAGGAGTTGCCCCGCTCGGCGAGCACACCGGCCACGATCGGCGCCATCCGGAGGTCCGCCACGCCGACCGCCTGGGCGCGGACCCGCGCCGGGTTGGTGAGCGGTCCCAGGATGTTGAACGTGGTCTGCGCGCCCAGCTCCTTGCGGGCCTTGGCCGCGTACCGCAGCGCCGGGTGGAACTTCACCGCGAAGCAGAACGTGATGCCCGCCTCCTCGGCGACCTCCACGACCCGCTGCGGCGTCAGCTCCAGATTGACGCCGAGCTTCTCCAGCACGTCGGAGGCACCACTCGCGGACGACGACGCGCGGCTGCCGTGCTTGACGACCTTGCCGCCCGCCCCGGCCACGACGATCGCGGCCATCGTGGAGATGTTGACGGTCTTGGCGAGATCGCCGCCGGTGCCGACGACGTCGACCGTGGCGCCGGGCACCTCGATGGTCTTGGCGTGCTCGTACATCGCGCGTACGAGTCCCGAGACCTCGTCCACGGTCTCGCCCTTGGCGCGCAGCGCGACGGCGAAACCCGCGATCTGTACGTCGGTGGCCTCGCCGCTCATGATGCGGTCCATGGCCCAGGCCGTGGCCCCGGCGTCGAGATCCTGGCCGCGCAGCAGCGAGTTCAGTACACCCGGCCAGGAACGAGCCGCCAGGGTGTCGCCTCCGGCCGGTGCAACAGCGCTGCTCATGCTCGCTCCTGGGGATCTGTGGACGGGTGCACGGCCTTCTGACCCGTGCTGCCAGGCGCCAGCCTATCGGCGTCGACCGCGATCCAAGACCCGCTGACCGAACTGCGGACAGCCGGGCCGCCGGAGCCGTACCCGGGACGTACGAAGGCCCCGGCCCGGTCCCCCGAAGGGAGCCGGGCCGGGGCCCACGTACATCAGGTGATCAGTGGTGGCCGTGGCCGCTCGTGATCTCCTTGTACTCCTCGGCCGTCGGCTTGGGAATCTGGTTTCCCTCGCCGTAGTAGCCCTTGTTCAGCTTGACCCGCAGCTTCTCCACCGGAGAGGTCTTGCGCTCGACACCGTTCTCGTCGACAGTCGGCCCGATCTCGGCCGGCTTGTACTGCTCGTGAGCGGTGAGCGAGTGCAGCTCTCCCTGGCTCAGCGGCTGGTGGACCTCCACGAACTCACCGTGCGGCAGCCGCTTGATCATGCCGGACTCGCGTCCGTGCAGCACCTTCTCGGCGTCGCGGCGCTGAAGTCCCAGACAGAACCGCTTGGTGATCACGAACGCGACGACCGGGCCGACGAAGACCGCGATCCTGACGAACCAGGTGATCGTGTTGATCGACAGATGGAAGTGGGTGGCCCAGATGTCGTTTCCGCCGCCGACGAGCAGGACGAAGTACACGGTCAGCCACGCCACACCGAAGGCGGTCCGGGTCGGCGCGTTGCGCGGCCGGTCCAGGATGTGGTGCTCGCGCTTGTCGCCGGTGACCCAGGACTCCACGAACGGGTAGACCGCGAGGATCACCAGGACCAACGGGAAGACCGTGAACGGGATGAACACGCCCAGTGCGAGCGTATGACCCCAGAGGTTGATCTCCCAGCCGGGCATCACTCGGATCAGACCCTCGGAGAAGCCCAGATACCAGTCCGGCTGTGCTCCGGTGGAGACCATGTCCGGGCGGTACGGGCCGATGGCCCACACCGGGTTGATCGTGGCGATGGCCGAGATGATCGTGATGACACCGAAGACCAGGAAGAAGAAGCCGCCGGCCTTGGCCATGTAGATCGGCAGGAACGGCGCGCCGACCACGTTGTTGTTGGTCTTGCCGGGACCGGCGAACTGCGTGTGCTTGTGGTAGAAGACCAGGATCAGGTGCGCCACCACGAGCCCGAGCATGATGCCCGGAAGAAGCAGGATGTGGATGGAGTAGAACCGCGCCACGATGTCATGGCCGGGGAACTCCCCGCCGAACAGGAACATCGAGATGTACGTGCCCACGATCGGGATGGCCAGGATCGCGCCCTGCGCGAAGCGCACACCGGTGCCGGACAGCAGGTCGTCCGGCAGTGAGTACCCGGTGAGTCCGGTGAGCAGTGCCAGGAAGAACAGCAGGAACCCGAACACCCAGTTGATCTCACGGGGCTTGCGGAACGCGCCCGTGAAGAAGACGCGCATCATGTGCACGAACATCGCGGCCACGAAGATCAGCGCGCCCCAGTGGTGGATCTGCCGGATCAGCAGACCACCGCGGACGTCGAAGCTGATGTCCAGCGTCGAGGCGTACGCCTCGGTCATCCGGACACCCTGCATCGGCACGTAACTGCCGTCGTACACGACCTCGTTCATGCTCGGGTGGAAGAACAGCGTCAGATACACACCCGTGAGGATGATGACGACGAAACTCCACAGGGCGATCTCGCCCAGCATGAACGACCAGTGGTCCGGAAAGACCTTCCGCACCATGCCCTTGGCCGCGCCGTAGATCCCGAGGCGACCGTCCGCCCAGTCGGCGACCCGCTCTCCCGCGGGTGCCTGGCGGCTCTTTTCGTCAGACGCAGTACTCATCCGCGCTCCCAGAAGGACGGACCGACGGGCTCGTCGAAATCGCCGAGCGCGTAGAGGTAACCCTCTTCGTTCACACCGATCCGCAGTTGCGGAAGCGCGTGACCGGCCGGGCCGAAGATGACGCGGGCGCCGTCGGAGAGGTCGAAGGTGGACTGGTGGCACGGGCAGAGCACGTGGTGCGTCTGCTGCTCATACAGGCTGATGGGACAGCCGACATGGGTGCAGATCTTGGAGTACGCGACGATGCCCTCGTGCGACCACTCGAGTTCGCGCTTGTCCTTGATGTCCTCGGGCTGAATGCGAACGATCATGAGAGCCGCCTTGGCGATCTCATTGTTGAAGTTCTCGTTGTGGTCGTCCAGCCCCTCGGGCTGGGCGAAGGTCAGCGACCCCACGGTGACGTCCTCGGGACGCAGCGGCTCGCTCGTGTTCTGGTTGATGAGCATCAAGCCCTTCTTCCAGAACGTCTTGCGGAGCTTGTCCTCGGGCAGCGGACCGAGGTCGCGCAGCAGGACCACGCCGGAGAGCGGCACCAGGGCCAGCGCGCCGAACATCGTGTTGCGGATCAGCTTGCGCCTCCCGAAGCCGGACTCCGCGGAGCCGAGGAGGAAGTCCTCCTTCGCCTTCGCGGCGACCTCGGGGGTGGCCTCGATCGGATGACGCTCCTGGACGATCTCCACGTCGCTCATCAGGGTGCGCGCCCAGTGGACCGCGCCCGCGCCGATGGCGAAGAGGGCGACTCCGAGCGTCAGCCCCAGCGAGAAGTTGAGCGCGCTCACATGACCGAACGGCCAGATGTACACGATCTTCTCGATGGGGAACGCGACGAACGAGGCGATGAAGCCGATCGTGGCCAGCATCGACAGCGTGAAGAACCCCGCCACCGTGCGTTCCGAGCGCTTGGCCGCCCGCTCGTCGATGTCCTGGATACGCGGCCGGTGGGCCGGCATGCCGGGGTTGGCGAACGGGTCGTCGGCACGCTCGACCTCGGCGTGCGCGGGTTCCTGCTCAGCCGGCAGGTTCTCGTCTGAAATCCGGTTGCTACTCATGAATTCTTGGCCTTAGCGGTGTGCGCCGCGGTCCAGATGGCGACTGCGATCAGCAGGCCCAGACCGATGATCCAGGAGAACAGGCCCTCACTGACGGGGCCGATGCCACCGAGCTTGAGACCGCCGGGGTTCGACGACTCGTCACCGTTCACGTCCTCGATGTACTTGATGATCTCCCGCTTCTGCTCCTCGGGCATCGTCGAGTCGGGGAACGAGGGCATGTTCTGCGGACCGGTCAGCATCGCCTCGTACAGGTGCTTGTTGGATACCCCTTCAAGCCCCGGCGCGTACTTGCCGTTCGTCAGCGCGCCGCCCTCACCACCGAAGTTGTGGCACTGGGCGCAGTTCGAACGGAACAGTTCACCGCCCTTGGCGGAGTCCGCGCCTTCCGGGTTGTACTGCTCGGCGGTCGGGATGGAGGGACCGGGGCCGAGCGAGGCGACGTACGCCGCGAGTTGGTCGATCTCCTTCTGGTCGTAAATGACCTTTTTCTTGGGTACCTGCGGGCCGGGCTGCTGCGCCGGCATCCGGCCGGTGCCGACCTGGAAGTCCACGGCGGCGGCGCCGACGCCGGTCAGCGACGGGCCGTCGGAGGTGCCCTGACCACCGACGCCGTGGCAGCTCGCGCAGCCAACGGCGTACAGCTTCTTGCCCTCGTCGATGGCGAGGGACTGGGCGGTGTCGTCTGCCTGTGCCTTGCCCGCGGGCGCGAACGCGGCGTACAGCCCCCCGGTGGCCGCCAGCGCGAGGAGTAGGACGACGACCGCCGCCAACGGATGGCGTCGTCGTGCGGAGAGCTTTTTCACGGATTACCCCGGTGTCAGGATCTTCTGCGTCGGTGCTTCTGGACGGTGTGTGCAAGCGCGTCGGGCGCTGTGGCCCGCTACTTGATCAGGTAGATCGTGGCGAAGAGGCCGATCCAGACGACATCGACGAAGTGCCAGTAATAGGACACGACGATGGCGGCGGTTGCCTGCTCGTGGGTGAACCTCTTGGCCGCGTACGTTCTGCCGAGAACCAGCAGGAAGGCGATCAGACCGCCTGTCACGTGCAGACCATGGAAGCCGGTGGTCAGATAGAACGCGGAGCCGTAAGCGTCGGACGAGAGCGAGAGGCCCTCGTGCTTGACGAGCTCCGTGTACTCGAAGATCTGACCGCCGATGAAGACCGCACCCATCACGAACGTGATCGTGAACCACGAGCGGAGCTTCTTCACGTCGCCCCGCTCGGCGGCGAAGACGCCGAGCTGGCAGGTGAGTGAGGAGAGCACCAGGATCGTGGTGTTCACCGCGGAGAACGGGATGTTCAGCGAATCGGCCTTCTCCGACCAGAACGCCGCCCCTGTCACCGACCGGAGGGTGAAGTACATCGCGAAGAGGGCCGCGAAGAACATCAGCTCGGAACTCAACCAGATGATGGTTCCGACACTGGTGAGGTTCGGCCGATTGACCGTCGGGTGCGCGTGCCCGGTTTCTACTGTCGTTGCTGTCGCCACGACCGACATTATGTCGGTCGCTTATCCCGCCCTCACTCCCGGGGGTGCCATTCGGAGTGTCAGCCACTTCGGACGGGACGCGAGCCAGGACCGAACGGCCCATCGCGGGAGGGCCGGGACCCGTGCTGACATGGTGTCCGACGGAGTAGCATCCGCGCAGCGGGTCGACGGGGCCCGGGCCCCGAAGCCCTCGCAGACGCGGATGTCACGACGGATGTCACGGAGGAACAATGCAGCCGACCGCCACGGTCCTGATCTACAGCGACAACGCGAACACCCGCGAGCAGGTGCGGACGGCAGCGGGCCGCAGGCCGGCCGCCGACCTGCCGCCCGTCGAGTACATCGAGTGCGCGACGATGCACGCCGTACTGAAGGTGCTCGACAAGGGCGGCGTCGACGCGTGTGTCTTCGACGGCGAGGCCACCCCCATCGGCGGCATGGGCCTGTGCCGGCAGATCAAGGACGAGATCTTCAACTCCCCGCCCGTGCTGCTGCTGATGGGCCGCCCGCAGGACGCCTGGCTGGCCACCTGGAGCCGCGCCGAGACCGCTGTGACGCTGCCGGTGGAGCCGGTGGGCTTCCCGGAGGCGCTGGCCGCGCTGCTGCGCACCAGGCTCGCCGTGGAGGCCTGACGGCTCCACCCGGTCCGGTCACCCGGCCCGTGTCAGACCTGCGGACGGAGCCGGGCGGCTTCCACCGGGCCGCCGCCGTCCTTGGTCCCGGCGACCAGGGCGCTGCCCTGGCGCCACTTGTCCCAGTCCAGGTTCCAGTCGCCGAAGCCGTTTCCGAACGGATCCATGTCCTCGCCACCGCTGTTGACGACCTTGACGATGTCGCCCTGGCGGACGGTGTCGAAGAACCACTCGGCGTTGTCGGTGGACATGCCGACACAGCCGTGGCTGACGTTCGCCGACCCCTGTGAGCCTACGGACCACGGGGCGGCGTGCACGTACTCACCGCTCCAGGTGACGCGTGTGGCGTAGTAGACGGGCAGGTCGTACGACTCGCTGCTGCCGGCCGCGATGCCGACGCTGGTGCCGCGCATCCGTACGAACTGCTGCTTCTCCAGCACGACCTTGATGCCGTTACGGGTCGAGAAGCCGGGCTTGCCGGTGGTCACCGGGATCGTGTTGATGACCTCGCCGTTGCGCATCACCGTCATGTGGTGGGAACCGGCGTCGGCGATGGCTTCGAGCCGGTCGCCGGTGGTGATCTTGAGGGGCTTCACCGGGCCGCCGTACAGCTTGTTCCCCACCTTGATGCCGTCGAGGGTGCTGCTGACGTTGACGGTGGCGTTGGCGGGCCAGTACTCCTTGGGCCGGAAGTGCAGGGTCTTGTCGTCGACCCAGTGCCAGGAGCCCTCCGCGGCGGGGCTGGAGCGGACCTTGAGGCCCCGTTCGACGACGGCCCTGGCGTCCCTGTCCTTGACCGGCGAGCTGAGCTCCGCGGTGATGGGCTGGCCGACGCCGTACTTGCCCGCCTGCGGGCCGAACTTGACGCTCAGGTTCCGCTGCACCGAGGACGTCTCGAAAGTGAGCGTACGGCTGCCTGGAGCGCCGTCCTCGTCCTCCGTGGAGACCTTGACCGTGTAGCGGGCACCGGCGGCCAGCGGCGCCGTGGAGTGCCAGCGGCCGCCGTCGGCGGCCAGCTCGCCCGCCAGGTGGTGGCCGACGGCGTCCGTGACGGTCACGTCGGTGATCCGTCCGTCGCCACCCTTGGCGACGACTTCCAGAGGCTTGTCGGGGTTCGCCTTGGTGTCGCCCTTGGGCGCGTTGAGGGAGACCTGATCGGCTGCGTCGTAGGGCTTCCCGGACAGCGGGTGGCCGTCCGAGGCGCCACAGCCGGTCGCTACCGCCCCGAGGGACAGGACCAGCAGAGTGCAGCCGAGAACGGTGCGAAAGCGCGGCGTGTGGTTCATATGCACACGTTATGAAGAATGTCCGGTTACGGCGCGCTGTGTGACTGCAAACGAGGGGCCCGGATCCTCCTCAGGGGTGAGGGGGAGCCGGGCCCTTGTCTCGGTGACGGCTGTCCGCCGCCGTTTCGGCTACTGGTTCTGGTTCTCACCGTTGTAGTACTCGAAGACCCAGCCCCACAGGCCGACCAGGAGTACCGGGAAGGAGAAGAACAGCAGCCACCAGCCGATGGCGATGGAGAGGAACGCGAGCGCCCCGCCGATGGCCAGCGAGAGCGGCTGCCAGCTGTGCGGGGAGAAGAACCCCACATCGCCGGCCTCGTCCGCGACGTCGGCCTGCTTGTTGTCCTGCGCCATCGCGTCGACCCGCCGGGCCGTGAAGGCCAGGTAGAAGCCGATCATGAGGCTCAGACCGAACGCCAGGAAGAGCGCGGTGGTGCCGACGGGCTCCTTCGACCACACGCCGTACACACCGGCGACAACGAGGATGAAGAGGCTCAGCCAGAGGAACATCCAGCCTTGGACCTTCACTTGCCGACCTTCTTTCCACCGAGCAGAGCGGCGTCCTTCTGTCCGTCGTTCTCAAGGTGTTCGAGCGCCGCGATCTCCGGGTGGTGCAGGTCGAACGCCGGGGATTCGGAGCGGATCCTCGGCAGTGTGAGGAAGTTGTGCCGGGGCGGCGGGCAGGAAGTCGCCCATTCGAGTGAACGCCCGTAGCCCCACGGGTCGTCCACCTCGACCTTCTTCCCGTACTTGGCGGTCTTCCAGACGTTGTAGAAGAACGGCAGGACCGACATGCCCAGCAGGAACGAGCTGATCGTGGAGATGGTGTTCAGCGCGGTGAAGCCGTCGGCCGCGAGGTAGTCCGCGTACCGCCGTGGCATGCCTTCCGCTCCCAGCCAGTGCTGCACCAGGAACGTGCCGTGGAAGCCGATGAACAGCGTCCAGAAGGTGATCTTCCCGAGCCGTTCGTCCAGCATCTTGCCCGTCATCTTCGGCCACCAGAAGTGGAAGCCGGCGAACATCGCGAACACCACCGTGCCGAAGACGACGTAGTGGAAGTGCGCGACGACGAAGTACGAGTCGGAGACGTGGAAGTCCATCGGCGGCGAGGCCAGGATGACGCCCGTCAGACCACCGAAGGTGAAGGTGACCAGGAAGCCGATGGTCCAGAGCATCGGTGTCTCGAAGGACAACGAGCCTTTCCACATCGTGCCGATCCAGTTGAAGAACTTCACACCCGTTGGTACCGCGATCAGGAACGTCATGAAGGAGAAGAACGGTAGGAGTACGCCGCCCGTCACATACATGTGGTGCGCCCAGACCGTCACCGACAGGCCGGCGATGGCGATCGTCGCGCCGATGAGCCCGATGTAGCCGAACATCGGCTTCCGGCTGAACACCGGAATGATCTCGGAAATGATCCCGAAGAAGGGCAAGGCGATGATGTACACCTCTGGATGCCCGAAGAACCAGAACAGGTGTTGCCACAGCAACGCGCCGCCGTTGGCGGCGTCGAAGATGTGCGCACCGAATTTCCGGTCGGCCTCCAGGGCGAGGAGCGCGGCGGCCAGCACCGGGAAGGCGAGCAGGACCAGCACACCGGTCAGGAGCACGTTCCAGCAGAAGATCGGCATCCGGAACATCGTCATGCCGGGCGCGCGCATGCAGATGATCGTGGTGATGAAGTTGACCGAGCCGAGGATCGTGCCGAAGCCGGAGAGGGCCAGACCCATGATCCACAGGTCGGCGCCGATGCCCGGTGAACGGACCGCGTCCGACAGCGGGGAGTACGCGAACCAGCCGAAGTCCGCCGCGCCCTGCGGGGTGATGAAACCGCCCACCGCGATGAGCGAGCCGAACAGATAGAGCCAGTAGGCGAACATGTTCAGCCGCGGGAACGCCACATCGGGCGCGCCGATCTGCAGCGGCATGATCCAGTTCGCGAAACCGGCGAACAGCGGCGTCGCGAACATCAGCAGCATGATCGTGCCGTGCATCGTGAACGCCTGGTTGAACTGCTCGTTCGACATGATCTGCGTGCCGGGACGGGCCAGCTCGGCGCGCATGAAGAGCGCGAGCACACCACCGATGCAGAAGAAGACGAACGACGTGACCAGGTAGAGCGTGCCGATCGTCTTGTGATCGGTGGTGGTCAGCCACTTGATGACGACAGCGCCGGGCTGCTTGCGCCGTACCGGCAACTCGTTCGCGTACGAGTCGTCAGTTGCTACGGCGGCACCCTTGGGTTCGTTGAGGATGCTCACAGTTGTTTCTTCTCCGCATTCCTGGCCGGGTCCGTCAGCTCGATGCCCGACGGGATGTAGCCGGTCTGCCCCTTGTCGGCCAGCTCCTTCAAGTGCTGCTGGTAACGCTCCGGGGAGACGACCTTGACGTTGAAGAGCATCCGGGAGTGGTCCACACCGCACAGTTCGGCGCACTTGCCCATGAAGGTGCCCTCCCGGTTGGGAGTCACCTCGAAGGCGTTGGTGTGACCCGGGATGACGTCCTGCTTCATCAGGAACGGCACGACCCAGAAGGAGTGGATGACGTCACGTGACGTGAGGACGAACCGGACCTTCTCCCCCTTCGGCAGCCACAGGGTCGGACCCGGGTTGCCGTTCTGGGGATTCTTGGTGCCCGGGATTCCGGCGTCGTAGACGCCTTCGGCACCGGCGGGGAAGTCGTCCTGGAACTTCTGGGGGATGTCGCCGAGTTCCTTGGGAACCTCGGCGCCGGTGGAGGTCTCGCCGTCCACGTTCTCGACGTAGTTGAAGCCCCAGCTCCACTGGTAGCCGACCACGTTCACGGTGTGGGCCGGCTTGTCCTCAAGAGAGAGGAGCTTCGACTCGTCACGCGCGGTGAAGTAGAAGAGCACCGAGACGATGATGAGCGGAACGACCGTGTACAGGGCCTCGATGGGCATGTTGTAACGGGTCTGTGGAGGTACCTCCACCTTGGTGCGGGTCCGCCGGTGGAAGATGACACTCCACACGATCAGCCCCCACACCAGGATGCCCGTGATGAGCGCTGCCGCCCACGAGCCCTGCCAGAGGGAGAGGATTCTGGGGGCCTCCTCGGTCACCGGTGTGGGCATTCCGAGGCGGGGGAAATCCCTGTATGTGCAACCGGTGGCGGTCGCGAGGATCAGGCCCGCAGTCAGCACCTGCGGCAGCTTCCGCCGCATCGGGCGCCGCGACGAGCGGTCGGAGCCGTTGGGACTCACGTAGCGCCTTCCCGAGAGTCTCGCCCGCACAGCCGGCTGCGGCCGTCACGGTCGGTCGCCGGCCCTGACGCGGGCAGGGGTTTGGATGTTTATGCGGACCAAACCCTACTGGACGCAATTTGGGGTCGCGCATGGAGGGTGCCCAACGCGCCGTCCGGCACCCCGAAGGGGTGGAATGACCGGCTCCGGGGCGCTTCTGACGGCCCCTCCAGACGGCGCGAACGTCTTGGCCGACCGGGGCGCGGTCTCGGTAGGGAGGGCAAGGATTAGCGTGGCGGCGTGGCCTACTTCGACTCCGCGTCCTCCGCCCCGCTGCACCCCGTCGCACACCAGGCCCTGCAAGCCGCCCTGGACGAGGGCTGGGCCGATCCGGGCAGGCTGTACCGGGAGGGGCGGCGGGCCAGGCTGCTGCTGGACGCCGCGCGCGAGGCCGCGGCGGAGGCGGTGGGCTGCCGCCCCGACGAACTTGTCTTCACTCCTTCGGGGACGTACGCGGTCCATTCGGGAATGGCCGGATCGCTCGCGGGCCGTCGGCGTGTCGGCGGCCATGTGGTGGTCTCGGCGGTCGAGCACTCGTCGGTGCTTCACGCCGCGCACA
This sequence comes from Streptomyces sp. NPDC057137, assembly GCF_042670825.1. Lineage (NCBI taxonomy): Bacteria > Bacillati > Actinomycetota > Actinomycetes > Kitasatosporales > Streptomycetaceae > Streptomyces > Streptomyces sp. NPDC057137. Next base: position 35,746 of record NZ_JBHUUW010000067.1, read on the forward strand.
CGCGGGTCACCGACGGGGCCGACGCGGCCGTGACGGAGGTTCCGGTGGACCGTACGGGGGCGGTGTCCCCGGAGACGTACGCGGCGGCCCTGCGCCCCGACACGGCGCTGGCCTGCCTCCAGTCGGCCAACCACGAGGTCGGCACGGTGCAGCCGGTCGCGGCCGTCGCCGAGGCGTGCCGGGCGGCCGGGGTGCCGCTGCTGGTGGACGCCGCGCAGTCGCTGGGGTGGGGGCCGGTGGACGGGGCGTGGTCGCTGCTGACGGCGAGCGCGCACAAGTGGGGCGGGCCCGCCGGGGTGGGGCTGCTCGCCGTACGCAAGGGGGTCCGGTTCGCGCCCCAAGGCCCGGTGGACGAGCGGGAGTCGGGGCGCGTACCCGGTTTCGAGAACCTGCCGGCGATCGTCGCCGCCGCCGCGTCGCTGCGCGCCGTACGGGGCGAGGCCGAGGCCGAGGCGGCCAGGCTGCGCGTGCTGGTGGACCGGATCAGGGCGCGGGTGCCGGAACTGGTCCCCGATGTCGAGGTGGTGGGCGATCCGGTGCGCCGCCTCCCCCATCTCGTCACCTTCTCCTGTCTCTATGTCGACGGGGAGACTCTGCTGCACGAGCTGGACCGGGCCGACTTCTCCGTGTCGTCGGGCTCCTCGTGCACGAGCAGCACGCTGACGCCGAGCCATGTGCTGCGGGCGATGGGGGTGCTCTCGGAGGGCAACGTCCGGGTGTCGCTGCCGTCCGGTACGGCCGAGGCGGAGGTGGACCGGTTCCTGGAGGTGCTGCCGGGGCTGGTGGCGGGTGTACGGGAACGGCTCGGCGCGCCGGCGGCGCCCGGCGGCGGGGTCGCGGCGCCGGACGTGGCGGAGTCACTCGTCGTGGACGCGCTCGGCAAGCTGTGCCCGATCCCGGTGATCGAGCTGGCGAAGGTGATCGGGGACGTGCCGGTGGGGGGCACGGTGACCGTCCTGTCCGACGACGAGGCCGCCCGGCTGGACATCCCGGCCTGGTGCGAGATGCGCGGCCACGAGTACGGCGGCCGGAGCGGCACCGCGTTCCTGGTGCGCCGCCTCGTCTGAGCCTCAACTGCCGTTGGCCGGAAGGCGCGTGCCGCCCGCGGAGAGGTCCCCGGGAGCGGCACGCGCCGACAAGCACAAGGCTCCTACTCCAGGTGCGTACGGACCTCGTTGGCCGCCTCGTGGCCGTACGCCTTGGTGAAGCGGTCCATGAAGTTGTTCCGGCGCAGCGTGTACTCCTGGGTGCCCACCGTCTCGATGACCAGGGTCGCGACCATGCAGCCGACCTGCGCGGCCCGCTCCAGTCCCACACCCCACGCCAGACCCGACAGGAAGCCGGCGCGGAAGGCGTCGCCGACGCCGGTCGGGTCGAGCTTGGCCGTCTCCTCCGCGCAGCCGACCTCGATCGGGTCGCCGCCGACGCGCTCGATGCGCACGCCGCGCGAGCCGAGGGTGGTGACCCGGTGGCCGACCCTGGCCAGGATCTCGGCGTCGGTCCAGCCGGTCTTGGACTCGATGAGCCCCTTCTCGTACTCGTTGGAGAAGAGGTACGTCGCGCCGTCGAGCAGCAGCCTGATCTCGTCGCCGTCCATCCGCGCGATCTGCTGCGAGAAGTCCGCGGCGAACGGGATGGACCGGGTGCGGCACTCCTCGGTGTGGCGAAGCATCGCCTCCGGGTCGTCGGCGCCGATCAGGACCAGGTCGAGGCCGCCGACGCGGTCGGCGACCGACTTCAGTTCGATCTGCCGCGCCTCGCTCATGGCGCCGCTGTAGAAGGAGCCGATCTGGTTGTGGTCGGCGTCCGTCGTACAGACGAAGCGCGCGGTGTGCAGCACCTCGGAGACCCGGACGGACCCGGTGTCGACACCGTGGCGGTCGAGCCAGGCGCGGTACTCCGCGAAGTCGGATCCGACGGCGCCGACCAGGATCGGCGCGGTGCCGAGCTGGCCCATACCGAAGCAGATGTTGGCTCCGACACCGCCCCGGCGTACGTCGAGGTTGTCGACGAGGAAGGAAAGCGAGACCGTGTGCAGCTGGTCCCCGACCAACTGGTCGGCGAAGCGACCGGGGAAGGTCATGAGGTGGTCAGTGGCGATGGAGCCGGTGACTGCGATTCTCACGGCGTGACTGCTCCTGTGGAGGAGAACGGTTGACACCTCACGGTATCGGTTCGGCGTCCCGGGGCCTCCAAACGGCAGAACTACCCGATAGTAGGGCTTTTCTCCCGACCCCTCCGTGCTTACGGTGCGTATATGAGGAACAACGTCGTCCCCCGTGAGCGCGCCGTACGTGAGTCCGAGACCAGCCTGGCCGACCTGCGCGGTGACTGCGCGCGGATGGCGCCGGACTGGGTGAAGCCGGCCGCCGCCGCTCCCGCCCCCGTCCCTCCGTCGCTGATCCATGGCATCACGGTCCCGGCGGCCTCGGCCCGGCTGATCGACGGCATGGCCGAATACGGCGACTGACGGTCGCGGGGAACCGAGCGCTCCTGCCGCCCGTCTCACCGGTGTCCCGGCCACGGCGGGGCCGATCCGGCCGAAGGAGCAGACGGTGACCAGTACCGAACGACCCCAGGACAGCGACGACGAACGCGACGACGAACGAGGCGCGGTGCGCTCCGGGTTGCGGCGTTCCCCGCTCGCGATCGTGTCGGTGGCGGCGGCCGTCCTCATCGTGGGCGGCGGCGGTGCCTACTTCGCCACGGCTTCGTCGGACGGCGGCGATGGCTCGAAATCGACCGCGCGCGGCGGCGATCCGGCTCCGCCGCCGCTGACGCTCGGCAGCGGCGAGGCGGGCGGGCCCGGCATCGCGCCGGGTGAGCCGAGCCCGTACGGCGTCGAGTACCGCGCGACCGGCACGCTGCCCGAGGGGCCCGACTCCGCCGCCGTACATCTCCCCGAGGGATCGGTCGCCGCGGCCGACGTGGCACGGCTCGCCGAGGCCCTCGGGGTGGCCGGTACGCCGGAACTCTCCGGTACGGCCTGGAAGGTCGGGGCCCAGAAGGACGGTTCGGGCCCGCTGCTCAGTGTCGACAAGCAGGCGCCCGGGACCTGGACGTTCGGCCGTTACGGTTCCTCGCCCGGCGGCGACAACTGCCTGAAGGGCAAGGAGTGCCCGAGCGGCGGCGGGGGCGGCGTCAACCCCGTCGTACCGGAGAGCGGGGCCGGTCCGGTGAGCGAGCAGGCCGCGAAGAAGGCCGCCGCGCCCGTGCTGAAGGCGCTGGGCCAGCAGGACGCGGCCCTCGACGCGGGCCAACTGATGGGCGCCGTACGGGTGGTGAACGCCGCGCCGGTGATCGGCGGGCTGCCGACGTACGGCTGGTCGACCGGTATCCAGATCGGCGCGGACGGCCAAGTGGTGGCCGGCAGCGGGAAGTTGAAGGCCCCCGCGAAGGGGGCCGAGTATCCGGTGGTGGGCGCGGCCGAGGCGCTGAAGCTGCTCAACGAGGCGTCGAACGCCCCGGCCACGAGCGGGATCGGTGGCTGCGCGTCCGCGGTGCCGCACAAGGACGGGCCGGAGCCCGCGACCCCGTGCGGGCCCAAGGGCAAGGGCGCGGAGCCGGCGAAGCCCACGCCGGTGCCGGTGGGCGAGGCGGTCTTCGGGCTGGCGTCGCAGCAGGTGGACGGGCGGGCCGCGCTCGTACCGTCGTGGTGGTTCGAGGTGACGGCCGCCGGGGACGGACCGACGTCGACCGTCACCCGGACGGCGGTGCTTCCCGAGTATCTGACCCAGGGTGGCGAGACGCCCCCCACCGAGCAGCCCGGGACCCCTCAGGACCCCCAGGAGAACAAGGGGTCGCCGATCGACACCTACACCGCCGACGGCAGCACGTTGAGCGTGCGCTTCACGGGCGGCGTGTGCGGCGAGTACTCCCTGCGGGCCGACGAGAGCGGGTCCACGGTGCGGGTGGAGGTGGTCGACTCCGCCCCCAAGGGCGGTGTGTGCATCGCGATGGCCAAGGTCTTCACCGAGAAGGTGACGCTGGACCGGCCGCTCGGGGACCGGAAGGTCCTGGACGCGGTCACGGGCGATGCCGTGCCGCTGCGGAAGTAGCCCGGAAGTACCGGAGGTAACGGCGCACGCGAAAGGCGGCGGTCCCTGGTCGAGGGGCCGCCGCCTTTCACTGTCCCGTCACGGGGCGTACGACTCGTGAGCCGAACCGCGATCAGCGATCAGCTGAAGGAGTCGCCGCAGGCGCAGGAACCGGAGGCGTTGGGGTTGTCGATCGTGAAGCCCTGCTTCTCGATCGTGTCGACGAAGTCGATCGAGGCGCCGCCCAGATACGGGGCGCTCATCCGGTCGGTGACGACCTTGACGCCGCCGAAGTCCTTCACGACGTCGCCGTCCAGCGAGCGCTCGTCGAAGAACAGCTGGTAACGGAGACCGGAACAGCCGCCGGGCTGGACCGCGACGCGCAGCGCGAGGTCGTCCCTGCCTTCCTGGTCGAGCAGGGCCTTGACCTTGCCCGCGGCGGCGTCGGACAGGAGGATGCCGTCGCTCACGGTGGTGGTCTCGTCCGATACGGACATCTGCTTCTCTCCCGGGGTGGGGCCTCCCCGCCGGAGGCAGGGGAAGTACGGACTCATTGCCGACAGCTACAACCAGCACAGCCGCGGATTCATTCCGGGCCCCGCCGCTCGCCTCGTCTGCCGTTCTTCTGTCGCTCTTCTGTCGTGCTGTGTTCGTGCTGTGTCGTGCTCGGTCGTTCTCTCTTCATGCTCGCACACCCGCCTCAGGAGCGGCACGGGTCACGCTCCCGGGAATGCGTCACATCGACGCTATCGACATCGTCAAAGTGACGTGAAGCGGTTATGATTGATAACGTCAATTAGACGAAAAGGCTCCTCCGCAGAGAAGAAAGGGTGCGTGACGTGACCACGGCCCAAGCCCGTCAGGATCTCGCAGTCCAGCCGACGCCCCTCGCACTGCTCCTGCTCGGCCGCGAGGCCGACACCCGCAGCGAGCGCGGCGTGGAGTGCCCCGGCGACCTGCCGTCGCCGTCCGACCCGGATCTGGTCGCACGCGCCCGTGCGGCGAAGGAGAAGCTCGGGGAGAAGGTCTTCATCCTCGGCCACCACTACCAGCGCGACGAGGTCATCCAGTTCGCCGACGTGACCGGGGACTCGTTCAAGCTCGCCAAGGACGCGGCCGCGCGCCCCGGGGCGGAGTACATCGTCTTCTGCGGCGTCCACTTCATGGCCGAGTCGGCGGACATCCTGACGACCGACGACCAGAAGGTCGTCCTGCCGGATCTGGCCGCGGGCTGCTCCATGGCGGACATGGCGACGGCCGAACAGGTCGCCGAGTGCTGGGACGTGCTGACCGACGCCGGCATAGCCGAGCGGGTCGTCCCCGTCTCGTACATGAACTCCTCCGCCGACATCAAGGCCTTCACCGGCAAGCACGGCGGCACCATCTGCACCTCGTCCAACGCCGAGCGCGCCCTCAACTGGGCCTTCGAGCAGGGCGAGCAGGTCCTCTTCCTGCCCGACCAGCACCTGGGGCGCAACACGGCCGTACGGGACCTGGGGCTGTCGCTGGAGGACTGCGTCCTCTACAACCCGCACAAGCCGAACGGCGGTCTGACGGCCGAGGAGCTGCGGAACGCGAAGATGATCCTGTGGCGCGGCCACTGCTCCGTGCACGGCCGCTTCTCGCTGGACTCGGTGAACGACGTCCGCGAGCGGGTCCCCGGCGTGAACGTGCTGGTCCACCCGGAGTGCAAGCACGAGGTGGTCTCCGCGGCCGACTACGTGGGCTCGACGGAGTACATCATCAAGATGCTGGAGGAGGCGCCGTCCGGCTCGAAGTGGGCGATCGGCACCGAGCTGAATCTGGTGCAGCGGCTGGCGAACCGATTCGCCGCCGACGACAAGGAGATCGTCTTCCTCGACAAGACGGTGTGCTTCTGCTCGACGATGAACCGCATCGACCTGCCGCACCTGGTGTGGGCGCTCGAATCGCTCGCCGAGGGCAAGGAGATCAACCGGATCCAGGTCGAGAAGGAGACGGCGGACTTCGCCCAGTTGGCGCTGGAGCGGATGCTGGCGCTGCCGTAACGCACAGGGACGAAGGTGAGGGGCGCCCGCCATTGGCGGG